>SKPJ01000139.1 GCA_007119595.1 Myxococcales bacterium | reverse complement strand
CCTTCGGCGTCGAATACAATGAGCAGGTCAAGGTGCTGGACTTCGGTATCGCCAAATTCGTCCATGGAGAAGACGACGGTTCGGCCCTCGATTCACTGACCCAGACCGGGGTCGCCATGGGGACTCCTCAGTATATGAGCCCCGAGAATATCAGCGGTGACCCGGTGACCCACCACGTCGATTTGTACGCCGCCGGATTGATCATGTACGAGATGCTCACCGCCGAGCCGGCATTTACCGGCGACGATCCCCAGGCGGTCATGGTGGCCCATATCAAGGATCCACCGCCTCGCGTCGATAAGGAGCCTCATCTAAAGCCCTTTGCCCGCGTTCTGGCTGCTTCGCTGAAAAAGCAGCCCGACGAGCGCATCCCAACAGCGCGGCATATGCGCGAACTCATCCTCACCGACTTCCCGCAACCAGAACCGCGCGAGGGGTTTGAGACGATTCATCCCGAGCCCGCGGCGACGACGAGCCTCATCAAACCGCTGGCGGCCATCGCCGTGGCGGCATCGGTGGTGATCCTACTTTTGATTTTGGTCTTGCTGGATATCTAACGGGTCTTGCTAGATCTGTAGCGGTTCCCACATTTAATGGGAGAGAAATCATCACAAGCAATTTTGGGGGCTTCGAACGGCAGCGCTGGATTCTATCGATGCCCTATTCATTCGTCGTAGTTCGCCGTGGTACTTCGAAAACGCCGGTTTGACGATTGGGGCGATCGCCGAAAGAGCTCCATACCACTGGGGGAGAAGGGTTTTTTACGAAATGTAAATAGAGCGCGGCGTCGGGGATTGACGTCGGACGGGGTCATCAGTAGACTCCGGCGCCGTTCGGGAAAGTAGCAGTAGCGAAGCAGAAATTGATGACATTTCGCTGAATGACAGGCAGTACCCGTACAGGGGGATGGCAACAAGTCAGTACTCTCGCGGTGTTGTGAAGCATCGTAAGAGCGATGGCTGTATGTCGGGGACCCAGATTCGTTTTGTGCGCGCTGTGCGTGCCTTCGGGCACGTCGTAGTGATTCTCAGTGAGGATCGGTCCCAGAGAAAACAATACTCAAAGATGGATCGCGAATGTGTACACGTTTTGTAAGTGGCTGGGTGACGGGATTGTTATTGATGGGCCTGATGTCGATTCCAGGCACCGCGGAGAGTGCAGAGCCCGGGGTCGACGCCTCGTCGGTACTGCAGATGGCGATGGTGGGGCTGGGGCCGCTGCCGGGAACATCGATGATGGGGACCATGCAATTGGAGCAGTTCGACACATTGGTCTCAGCGCATGCCTGGCCCATGCCTCAGCAACGAAAGTGGCCGATGGATGAGTCCGGCAAGCCGATCGTGAAGACCCGGCGATTGGATGAAAAGTGGGTCACTTTGGAGTCATGGCATACCCTGGGGCGTCTGCGTCGAGAGTATCGACGCACGACCAGTCAGCTCCGAGAGCTCAACCCCGAGGTCGACCTAAGGGATCTGGAGGAGGGCCAGCGCATACGGGTCTGGAAGCGCGACGAGGAGGCGATTCCCGAAAGCCGTGGCGGGCCGAGATCGGGCCGTCTGCTCTATGGAGAGCCCGTGCCGAAAAGCGATCATTATATCGTGTTGTATCCGCATCGAGCGTTCGGAACCTATTATGCCATCAGCGAGACCGTGCGGATCCTCGACGACTATTACGAACACTTTCCGGACGCCGATCCCATCATCGTGGGAGATACCAGTTTTCGCACCGGTCGAAGCATCCATCCCCATAGTTCTCACCAATCGGGCCGCGATGTCGATATCACCCTCCCCCGGCATGATCCGCCCCCGAATTACAATCGCTTCCATCACGTGCGGCGGGACAATCTCAATGTAAAACGGACCCTCTGGCTGTTGACGAACCTTTTGGAAGGGGGCTACGTGGAGAATATCTTTTTGGACTGGCACCACCAGCGCACGCTGTACCGCCACGCCAAAGAACAGGGGGCTCCCGACGCCTGGCTAGAAGAGGTCTTTCAGTATCCGCGGCGCTCCCGGCGGGGAATCATCCGCCACGAGCCGGGCCATAAGACCCATTTTCACGTTCGTTTCGCCTGTCAAGAAACGGACCGTTGGTGTCGCTGAGTAGCAGCGCAGTCGCAGCAAATATTGAAGGACGAAAAAAGACCATAAGCGCCGGGGTTTCCCGGCGCTTTGTAGATCTACACCTGCCATTATACCTGTCCTTATAGGGCGATGCCCGGCCCAAAACTCCGCGTTGCCCATCCATAACCACGTTGACAAGCCATGATCTGCTCGGAATCGTATTGGTTGCTGAGGTGCGAGATGAACAAAGCGATGACGAATATCGTCGAATCGAATGCGCATCCAGTGGGAATATGACCAAGGACAGGTGATGGTGGATAAAAAAAGACCAAATCGCGTCGCGTTATTCTCGATGGCAATCGCAATGGCATCGGTCGCAATGGCCGCCCAATTTGGCTGTGCGATCCAGGACTGCGACGAAGTGGAAGGGGAGTACCAACAGGCCCTGAGTCAGGAGTCTGCGCTGGTATCCCTCGAGGAGGACGGACCGCCCCATCTGGCGATGGCCATCCGCCTTGATTTTCTCAATGAACTCAGCTCGGGGTTGATCGATCGGGCCATCGGTGACGCCATCGGGACCGGTGGATCGATGCGAGTTCTTGGAGAGGATGTTGATTTTGGGATTGGCTCCACGGGGGCTGGGCTTCAAATCGAGGCTTCTGACGCGTGCAACGGATGCCTACGGGTCTTTGGGGATTTCGACGGGGATGTACAGGTCGACATGCCCTGGGTCGGCGAGCGTTCGAGTCCCTTGTCGGGTACGATGGATTGGGTGGTGCCCCTCGATGTGGGACGCGACGGAGATGAAGTGGGCGTTTTTCTCGATACGCCGAAGGCCGTGGAGATGGGATTGCCGAGTATCGAGGGACGACTTCCCGCCATATCGGAGGATTGGGAAGAGTATGTGATGAGGTCATTATCGGAGCAGATCAGTACTTCCATCGCCGATAATCTCGAGCCCTTGCGATTGACCGGCTATAAAATGCCCGAATTGGGACTGAGTGGAATAGAGCTGACGCCTTCTTTATTTTCCCTCGACGGAGCGTCGAATTCGCTGGTGCTGGGGCTGAGGACCAATACCGACGCCGCCGTAGGGGAGGGGACGGACGAGGACTTTATCAACGCTTTATCCCTGGAGGACGGTCAGAATATCGCTCTCGGCGTCCAGCCGGGATTCGTCACCGAGGCGGTACGTCTGGCCCTTCACCAAAATGAGGTCCCGCGTCGCTATGCGTTAAGCGGTCATGCTCGGCAGGATGGATCGGCTCATGCGGTGGTCGACGGCTTTGACGTCCGCCCCCATCAAAGCGTCTCCGACGCCGTCGGGTTGGGCCTTGATTTCCGAGTGTTCAACATCCAGAGCAGCCTGGGCTGTTTTGGCGCCGATGGCCTGGCCACCAGCCGTCTCCAGATCGCTGATGGAGAAATGGCGCTCGATGTCGAGAATGTGGAGTTCAGCGGTCCCGGCAGCCTCGTCGATGCCGCCAATTGGGCCTCTGCAGAATTTGTGGAGCATACCCAGGGAGTGCTACGCAGTTCCATGGATGATGACGTGCTATCGAGCTCGGAATTCGGCATCAATTTGCGAGGTGATCGCGTCAGTACGGAAGCGGGAATGCTGGTATTGCGCGCCATTGGAACACCGGATTGACCTGGCTCTGGGAGCAATGCCAATCAGCGGGGACCAATGATATTGCATTTTTCGGGCCGCCAGGGCTTGCGTACCACCTATCGGTGTGTTACCTGCGGTCGGCCAAATTCACACGCCCTCCGACGGAGGACCCACGTGCCTCGAATGGCGCTTCGTGCGCGGATCTGAGGTGGGATTTCGAAGGATGACGAGGGCGGAGGAACAACAAATTCAACAACCTAAGGAATGTAGAGATGAACCAGGTAACCATGAGAGACCTGCTCGAAGCGGGAGTCCACTTCGGGCATCAGACCAATCGCTGGAATCCACAGATGCGCCCCTATATTTTCGGGGAGCGAAACGGCATCCATATCATCGACTTGAGTCAGACGGTGAAGATGTTTGCCGACGCCTATGAGTTTGCCGCCGACATTGCCGGCAAGGGAAAGCCCCTGATCTTTGTGGGGACCAAAAAGCAGGCGCAGGATGCGATTCGAGAGCAAGCCGAGCGGGCCAACCAACACTACGTGATCAATCGATGGCTCGGTGGACTGATGACCAATTTTCAGACCATGCGAAAGTCCATCGATCGACTCAAAGAGCTCAAACGCATGTCCCGCGACGGCTCCTATGCCAAGTACACCAAAAAAGAAGTGTTGATGTTCGAACGGGAAAGAGCCCGACTGGAGAGCAATGTCGGTGGAATCCAGAATATTGGTGGACATCCGGGAGCGCTCTTCGTCGTCGATCCCCACAAAGAAGATATCGCCGTTCAGGAGGCGAATAAGCTCGGTATTCCCGTGATCGCCGTATGCGATACCAATTGCGATCCGTCACGCATCGACTTTCCGATTCCCGGAAACGACGATGCGATCCGAGCCATTCGGCTCTTTTCGGGTGCCATCGCCGAAGCCTGTCTGGAGGGAACCAAAAAGGCCAGTCAGCGTCGCGAACAGAGCGCGCGACAGGCGGCCAAAGAGGCGGCCGGCTACAATGCTCCCGCCGATCAAAAAGAGGTCGAGATTCAGAAGGTCCAGCGGCCGGAGCAGGAAACCGGTGACGCCAAAGGGGCCGGTGAGGCCAAGGCGGATTGATTTAAGGATCCGTCGAATAATAGATCAGACTAGTAAGGGCACCCCGCCAAAGATGATGCGGGGGGCTTTCACAGCGAGCTTTGAAGGAGCAAACGATGGCGATTTCTGCCAAGGACGTCAAAGAGCTACGAGATCTCTCCGGTGCGGGGATCATGGACTGCAAAAAAGCACTTCAGGAAACCGACGGAGATCTCGACGAGGCGCTGGCCTTTTTGCAAAAAAAGGGAGCTGCCGCCGCCGAGAAAAAGGCTTCGCGTACCGCTGCCGAGGGGCTTGTCGAGACCTGGTTGAACGAGGACAGCACCGAGGCGGTGCTCGTCGAGGTCAACTGCGAGACCGACTTCGTCTCTCAGAACGAACAATTCGGTGATTTCGTGGACAAGATCGCCACCACCGTCGGCGTCTCTCGGGCATCGAGTACCGAGGAACTCGACGATGTACAGGTCGTGGGTACCGACAAGAGCGTGGCCGATTACACAGCCGAGCAGGTCACGGTCATTGGGGAAAATATTAAGACCCGACGCTTTGTCCGATATCAGGTCGAGCAAGGCGCCATCGGCGCCTACGTCCATGCCGGCGGTCAGATCGGGGTCTTGGTGCAGGTCGATGCTCCGGAAGGAGCCGATCGGGAGTCGCTCGAGAAGTTGGGGCGCGACGTGGCGATGCATGTCGCCGCCATGAGTCCCGGCTATCTCGATGAGGACCAGATCCCCGAAGAGGACGAGGCCGCCCAGCGCGAGATCTTGAAGGCTCAGGCCGAAGAGATGGACAAACCGGAGTCGGTGATTGACAAGATCGTCACCGGGCGCCTGGCGAAGTGGCGCGGGGAAAACGTGTTGCTAAAACAACCCTTCGTCAAAGACCCGGACCTAAGTGTCGGGGAATTGGTGGACAAGGTCGACGGTGCCTCCATTGCGAGCTTCGTTCGATTCGAAGTCGGTGAGGGGATCGAAAAAGGTGACGAGAAGAGCCTCAGTGAAGAGGTAGCCGAGCAATTGCGAGGCAGTTGAGATAAATCAAGGCGCCCGAAAGGGCGCTTTTTTTTATCTTGTGCGTATAGTTGCAGCGCGGATTACACCGCGATATCGAGTAGGGAGACCTGTGGTAATGAGCGAGCCCGAATATCAGCGCGTATTGATCAAATTGTCCGGCGAGGCCCTGCAAGGGGATCAGGAATACGGAATCTCTCCGGAGTCGCTGGAGGGATTCGCTCGTGAGATCGCAGATATCCAGCAACTCGGCGTAGAGGTGGCGATTGTGATCGGTGGCGGAAATATCTTCCGCGGTGTCGCCGGGAGTACGGCGGGAATGGATCGGGCGTCAGCGGACTATATGGGAATGTTGGCCACCGTGATCAATGGACTGGCCCTGCAAGATGCGCTGGAGCAGTGTGGAGTGTCCACCCGGATGCAGACGGCGCTGGAGATCAAGGAGATCGCCGAGCCCTATATCCGCCGCCGGGCCATGCGTCATCTGGAGAAAAAGCGAGTGGTCATCTTCGGCGCGGGCACGGGTAATCCCTATTTTACGACGGACACCGCTGCGTCATTGCGGGCGATGGAATGCCATGCCGAGGTCATTTTAAAGGCTACCAATGTCGACGGGGTCTACGATGACGATCCGGAGCTCAATCCGGCCGCCGAGCGCTATGACCGGTTGACTTATATCGATGTGTTATCGAAAAATCTGCGGGTCATGGATTCCACGGCGGTCAGTCTGTGTATGGACAATGAATTGCCGATCATCGTCTTTGACCTCAATCGGCCGGGAAATATGAAGCGGGTCATCTGCGGCCAGCAATTGGGAACGTGGATCGGGCCACAACAAGAGTAAATGCGGATAACCAACGCCAACGTCTGTGCGTGTGCATGTCCAATGACAGCAGCCCACGCGTTGAGGCATAGGAGGATTCAATGGTGGAAAGCGTTTTGGACGATCTGAAGGTCGACTACGAGGATACGATCGCCCAGTTTCAAAAGGAGTTGGCCAAGATCCGCACCGGACGGGCCAATGTGGCGATGCTCGATGGGATTCGCGTGGAGTATTACGGTCAGATGACACCGCTCAATCAGGTGGCGACGCTGCGGGTTCCCGAACCACGGATGATCACCATCCAGCCCTGGGAGCAGTCGACGATTCCCGATATTGAAAAGGCGATCATCAAGTCCGATCTGGGCCTCAATCCCTCTAACGATGGAACGATGATACGAGTTCCCATTCCGGCGCTCAGCGGTGAGCGACGCGAGGAATTGGTGCGGGTGGCCGGAAAATTGGCCGAGGATCATCGGATCACAATTCGGAACCATCGCCGGGAGTCCAACGACCTGGTCAAGATGGCCGAAAAGGAGTCGGAGATCACCGAAGACGATATGCACCGATTATTCAGTGATATCGACGGATTGACCGATCGGTATATCGCCAAGATCGACGAATTGCTGGAGAGGAAAGAAACGGAGATACGCGAGGTATAAAAATCAGGTGATGAAGAAGACGGCCAGTAAAACGAGCGTGGCCGTCAAAAAGAAGATGCTCATAGAGAGCAATACGATCTCGACGGCCCCCAGCGAACGGGGGCCGTCGTCGTTTTCGCGGGGGCCGTCGGGGACTGCTGTGGCTTCGGCGAGAGTTGACTCTTCAGGGGGGACGATGTCGGGTTGTCCCGATGAATTTTCATTCTCCACGGGTGGTGCCGACGAAGATGGCGATGGTTGGTCATCGCCGGGGTCCATCGACACCAGTGCATCCTCGAGGGGATCGAAATAGAGCAGTTCGAGGCTGCAGATAATAAAGCGATCACCGCTGTGCAGTAGATGTCGCTTTGTCAGCGGTGAGTGCTCAAATTCGATGTGAGGATCGTGGGGATCCAGCCAGATCCGTGGACCGTCCCAGCAAAGGGTCGCGAGTCGATCCGGCAGACCAGTCAACTGAAGTGGAATGTCGGCGTCTGTATCAGTGCCGATGATGGAGTCCCGGCCGTCGGTTTCCACAAAGTGGCGAAGACCGCAGCCGGGACCGCTCAGGATCTCAAAAAATGGACGCGTATCCTCTGGCGCGGGAGCCTGGCTGACCACGTCATCGACCATCCGGCGAAGCTCTGTAGAGGACTGCGCCATGGTGAATTGAGGTTCGATCTGATCTGCGTAGTCGAGTTCAATGCGGATCTCACCGAGGCGAAGTCGGGTCGGCAATTCGATGGTTCGGGCCTGGCGGGGGGGAAGGGGCTGGTTGCCGACGTGGGTCCCGTTGGTGCTGTCCAGGTCGGTGATGGTGATGATGCCATCGTCGCCGCGATCGACGAGCAGATGGCGCCCGGAGACGGAGGGAAATGCAAGGGGGACGTCATTTTGAAGAGATCGCCCCAACTGGAGGGGAAAACACTCGATGAGGATCTCACGACGGTCGCCCGATTTCGGCGGGTCGACGAGCAATTTGACGCGTTGCATCGATGAAATCCGTCCCCCGGGTACGACGGGGGAAGCAAGACACTTTTTAGATAATCTCTTTCTGGTGTGTGTAAGACTTCTGTTATGTATGGGTCAGATTACTACGCAGTGAGCAAAAGTTGAGTGAAGCGTCTGCGCGCCGAGAGCACGTCGAAGCGGCGTTGCGGCTCACTCGACGATGCTACATCGCATCGCCTCGTCGCCGCGCCTTGTCCGACGCACACTCGACTTTGCAGT
>SKPJ01000494.1 GCA_007119595.1 Myxococcales bacterium | reverse complement strand
TTGCAACTTCGCGAGGAGGCGGCGAGTCATTTTTATCTCGGGCTTTGCTTCGAGAAATTGGAGCGCATCGGTGACGCCCACGCTCATTTTCAGCGGGCCCTGGAGATCGACGACGATCCCCCCTTCGGATACGACCTTTATTTCGGCCTGGGCCGGACCTATCTGGCCCTGAATCGCCCCGACAAAGCGAGCCGAGAGCTGCGGCGGGCCCTTCGGATCTGGCCCGACCAAAAAGACGCGGCGATCACCCTCGCCGAAGCCCTTCGACAGCGCGGCCGCTTCGAGGAGGCCGCCGACGTCATCCGCTCCGCCGTCGGCGACTCCCCGGATCGACAGGCCCTGTTGACCCTGGGCCGCATCGAGAGCGCCACCGACAATCACCGGCAAGCCGCCCGGGCCTTTGAGCAAGTCCTGCAGATATCACCCGACGATCACGACGCCCTGCTGGGCGCCGCCCGGGCCAATCTGGAGCTGAGTCGCCCGGCGGAGGCCAATCAATTTTTGATTCGGGCCCTGTCGGATACCGATGAGGACGCCGATATCTTTGCTCTCATCGGCGAGACCAACGAGCGGATCAACAACCACAAAAAGGCTCGCCAGTCCTACGAAGCGGCGCTCAATCGCGATCCCGAACATAGCCAGGCCCGCATCGGCGCCGCCCGCACGGCCCTGACACTCGGCGACGTACGACAGGCAGCCGATCACTTCGAGGAACTGCTCCACGCCCCGGCGGCCACCTACCACGCCGAAGCCCTGTTGGGACTGGGCCGATGCCGCCTTGCGATGGACGACCCCGCCGGCGCTCGCCATCTCCTCGACGAAGCCGACCAACTCCACCGCCATCGCCCCCCCGAGCTATTGCACGCTCTGGGCACGGTGGCCCTCGAATCCGACGATCCCGCCGAAGCACTGGTCGCCTTTCGACGCGCCTTGCACGCCGAGCCCGACGAAGCACTTCGCCAGACCCTGGACGCCGATGTAAAACGTGCACTGGACGCCCTTCGGCCCCACTGGCGCAGTCCGGACCACTTCGACTTCGACAGCACCTCGGAGCTGGTCGCCACCTTGACCGAACTCCGCGACCAGATCCGGAGTGAACCCCACCTGGAGAGTTTCTTACCCCGCGTCCACGAGCTATTGACCGCGCTGGACAGCCCCCTTTCGGTGGCCATCCTCGGCGAGTTCAACGCCGGCAAATCGACGCTGGTCAACGCCATCCTCGGCGAAGAGGTGGTGCCCATGGGCGTTTTGCCCACCACCGCCCATCCCTGCATCATGGACTACGGCCCCCGCAAGGGAGTGCGCATCGAGTACGTCGACGGCCGGCTGCAGGATGCCGATTTCGCCACAGCCCGAGGGCTGATGAAAGACGAAGCCGACGAGATCGCACGCCTGCACTACACCTATCCACACCCTGAACTTCGCTCCATCAATTATTGGGACACACCGGGATTCAACGCCCTCGACGAGCGTCACGAGTTACTGGCCCAACAAGCCCTGGAAGACGCGGAGGCCATCCTGTGGCTCGTCGACGCCAACCAGGCCCTTACACAGACCGAATTTTCCCGCCTCCGATCCATTCCCAATTCGTCGATGCGCGTCATCATGTTGGTCAATAAGATCGACCGCTTCGGAGCGCAGGACGAGCGAGAAGACGAGGTGCGCGAAGTCGTCGAATATCTGGAGCAACACGCCGGCGAGCAGGTCTTGGACGTACTGGCCATCTCCACATTGGAGGCCCTCGAGGCCCGCATCAAAGACCAGGCCACCACCGGTGATTTCGACGCCCTACTGGAGCTTCTCGACGAGCGCTTCGTTCAGCGCTCCTGGCAGATCAAAATCGCCGAGGTATCCCGCGATTTGCAGATATTATTGGGTGATATTGAGCAACTTCGACAGGACAAGATCGAGGTCTTCCACGAGTTGATCGACGAGGCCCGACAATTGGCCGACCGGGTTGACGAGGCCGGCGCAGATCCGAAGGGCCAGGCCAGCGAGTACGCCCTCCAACTCGCCGATCGCTTCGAATTCGTCACCCACGGCATCGAGCGGGAAATCGACGGCGCCCTGCGCCGTCGGGGACGCATCGTCTCCCGTCTGGTCTTGGACCCCGACGATCGAACCTTTATTTTGGAGCTATTTGCCGAGCGACTCCACCAGGTCATCGAGCGCTATCGACGCCAGGTGTTGCGCGAGGTCTCCGACGTCGAGCAGGCCCTCGCCGAGCGATTGAGCCCCCTATTTGGCTCCCTGTCGGTTACCGACGCCAGGCCTCTTCGGCGACGCTTGGAGGGTTTCTTCGATGAAACACGGGCTCTCAAAACGGTCCTCGAAGAACGGGTCTTCGGTCAGTGGCGAGCCCGCACCGAGGGGCGCATCGCCACCGGCGGCGATACCACGTTGGACGCCATCATCGAACTCGGAGAAAACGCCGATCGCGGCGACCGCCAGGAATTGCTCGCCACCCTGATTCCCCGTATCGGAGATGATTTTGCCGATGCTCTGGCCGATTGGTATCGGGAATTTTTCCTTGCCGCGAACCGGTTTTGCGATAGGCTTCAACGTGACCTCACGACCCTGGAGTTGGAGGTCCGTCACAGGCTCGCCTTCTCCGATTCCGAAGTGGCTGATTCCTAAATGTTATCTCTGCAACATCATTTGCTCGCCATCGGCACCGTCGCCATCGCTGTCGCCTTCATGGGCTGCTCCGACGAGACCGACGAGGCTTCCCCAAAGCCCTCCGAACTCGGCGTCGACGCCGGCGTGGACGTCGATCCGAATATTCCCTCTGTGGAGTCCATCGACTTCGAGTCCACCGAGACCACCGAGCGACCCACCATTCACATCGAATCGGCACGCCATCGCGGAGTCATCTCCGAGACGCCCCCCCTTTCAACAGACTCCTTTCTCACCGAGGAGATGGCCCAACGGATCATCGTCGACACCGATCTGACGACTCAATCCATTGAAGGACAGGACGTCTCGCAGACACAAAACTCCGTGCGCTACGCCCCCCTGGGAGCGGACCATGAATTTTTTGGCCTTGGCCTACAGATCTGGGATATGAGCGACCGAGACGTCGAGCCCCAACAGCGGGTCGACGAATTGCGCGATCAATTCCTCGGCACTGGCGATGCCGACGACGAAAAAGCCCCTTCCGGGGCCTTTATTTCGCAGCGAACCGGCATCCGAAGCCTCGTCTTCACCGCTGATACCGACCCCTATGTATTTGTCTTGAGTTGCGACACCACCCATTGCGAGCGATGGGATGCCCTATATGAATTGGGCACCGAGATCGCTGAAGCGCATTGACTTCAGGAACCGATAAATTCCAACAATTTATCATTGAAAAACTCGGGGCTGTCGCGCTGCACGAAATGCCTCGCCTCGGGCACCCAGTGGATCTGAGCGTCTTCGCAGCGCTCCGCCGAGGGCTCGACCAACGAGACATCGAGGGCATCGTCTTTTTCACCCCAGATAATCTGCAGGGGCACCGTGATTTTATCGCCTCCAGAGCCCGAAGAATCACTGGCCCCCGAAGACTTACTGGAACCTGCAAAGGCGTCTTTTCGAGCGGCTCGATACCAATTGAGCATCGCCGTCAGCGCTCCGGGTTGGCCCCAGGCCTTGCGGTACACATCGAACTCCTCGGGCGTAAATGCACCGCGATTCGACAACTTCTTCAACGCCCCGTTGAGAGCCTGAAAATCATTGGCCTGAAATAGGATTTCCGGCAGATAGGGAAGCTGGAAAAAGGCGATATACCAACTGCGCATCATCTGGCGGGGATTTTTGAAGCTCAAATGCTCGACCATCACCCGGTGATGCGGGCAATTGGCGATGGTCACCGTCTTCCATCGATCACCGTGGTTGTCGGCGAGCCACCAGGACACAGCACCACCCCAATCATGGCCGACGAGGTGGGCCTTGTCGGTATCGACGGCGTCCAGAATATCGATGATATCCGTGCCGAGCCGCTTCGATCGATAGGCCTCGATATCGGCTGGCTTTTCACTGAAATTATAGCCCCTCTGGTCGGGAGCGATGACCCGATAGCCCGCTTCGGCGAGGGCCCGAATTTGATGGGTCCAACTGAGCCAGAAGTCCGGAAAGCCGTGCAATAAGATAACCACTTCGCCGTCTTCCGGGCCCGCCACAGCGCCGTAGAGAAGTACATCTCGGGTATAAAAAGCCCGGAATTCCACCAAATCGGCGACCCCGCCGACCTCTGCCTCGTGTTGATGTGCCCGTTGTTGCTCAACGACCCGGATCGGTTGAATCTTCGACTCTGGCTGGGGTACCGGCTGGTTCATGCTTCGTCTCCCCGGCGCATCTCGGCGAGAATCTGTCGCGCCCGATGGACCTTGACGGCATCCTCTTCGATGAGCCGCCGCACCAGGGCGTCCAACTCTTGGCCTTCCGCTCCGGCGGTGGCCGCCACACTGCGGGCGTGCAGCGACATATGACCGCTCTGAATCCCCTCTGTGGCCAGCGCTTTGAGCGCTCCCATATTCTGGGCCAACCCGACAGCTCCCATCACTTCCGCCAATTCCCCGGCTCCATCGATCCGCAGAATTTTATGGGCCAATTGAACCGTCGGATGCAGCCGAATCGTTCCCCCCACGGTGCCCACGGCCATCGGCAATTCCAGTCTTCCCACCAGGTGGTCGCCGTCGACCTCCCAGGTCGCCATCGGTCCGTAGTGTCCATCGCGGGCACAATAGGCATGGGCACCGGCCTCCAGGGCGCGCCAATCATTGCCGGTGGCCACGCAGACGGCGCCGATGCCGTTCATGATTCCCTTGTTATGCGTCGCCGCCCGATAGGGATCGGCAGAGGCGAATTCGCTGGCCAACTCGATTCCCTCCGCGACCTCCCGTCCGGAATAATTCTTCCACTCCAACTCGGCCACCGGTATCCGGCATTTCGCCACGACGCGGCGCCGGTCCGCCAGATTGCTCAAAATCCGCAAAAAGACCTGTCCGCCCGTCAACTCCTCGATCATCGGCGCCACTCCCTCGGCCACCGTATTGATCAAATTGGCCCCCATGGCATCACAGGTATCGAAGAGAATATGGACCACCAGCATCTGCCGATAATCCCCTTCATCGAGAAGTCGAACCTCCACGTCTCGCACCCCGCCTCCGCGCTGAGCCATCTTGGGATGCAGAGCATCGGCGGCGGCCATGATTTCGGGCTTCGCCTCTTCCACCGCTGCCACTGCCGATTGCCAGTCTTCGCAGCCCACGACCTGCACCTGGCCGATCATCGTCGACCCCTCACAACTGGCCTCGAATCCTCCACAGCCGCGCACGATCTTGGCCACATGACTGACGGCGGCAATGATACTCGGCTCCTCCACCGCCATGGGCACCAGATAGTCCCGATCGTTGATCAAAAAATTGAGCCCCAGTCCCAGCGGCAATTCCAAAACCCCGATGGTATTTTCCACCATCTGGTTGGCGATCTCCGCGTCGAGACCGGCGCTTCGCCCCCGAAGTAATGCCGCGTCTTGCTCGTCGAGAACGCCTCGATCCACCAGAAGCTCCAGCCGCTTGGCCAGAGACATTCGATAAAAGCCGGCGATTCGACTCTTGGGGCGCTCTTCGCCCTCGTCGCCTCTTCGTTGTTCGCCAACTTCTTCTTGATCTCGCGTATCCAGCATATTTTATCCATCGCTGTTTCGTATTGCCTGCCCGCCGGATATCCTACCGGCGCTACTTCTTCACTTCAGAGCATCAAAACTGGCCCGGCACAGCCATTGTTGCAAACGGCTATCGACGACCGGTCGTGCTCTGCGGCGAGTGGTATGCATCTACGATAAATGGTGGCTTCCTTCAATCTACACGCTCACCCACACTTCTCCATCTTCGATCTTGACCTGGTAGATCTGTACCGGTGCGCAGCGGCGATTGCATCGGCCAGAATCGAGTTGAAAGCGATATTGGTGATGAGGACAGATGATCTCGCCGTTGAATACGACGCCTCGTTTCATGGACTGGTTTTCGTGGGGACAGATTTCGTCGACCGCAAATATTTCCTCTCCGTCGCGACAAATCAATACGCCGCGGCCACCGTATTTAACGCGCAGCGGCATATGCTCCGGGACCTCTTCGAGGGCACAAACCCGCTCGTAGTCCCCGCTTTTCTCCTTCCCTTCCATGATGCTCCCTGGATGACAAGCGATGCTCCCTGGATGACAAGCTGCATTCAGTACAGCTTTCGCACGTCGATGTCGCGATAGTAGTGGTTGAGAATATCGGCGTGTTCAACCCCCTGGTCGGCCATACCGATGGCTCCGGTTTGACACATCCCCACCCCGTGACCAAAACCAGCGCCCCGAAATTGGAATTCCCGAACCATCCCGCTTTCGTCACGGTCGATATCCATGACGAATAGTCCACTGCGAAGGCCCCCGAAAAGACGACGCACATTCAACTCTCGCTCCACGACCTGCGTACCTTCGCTTCCCTGCACCTGCAGGCGAATGATCCGTCCGCTTACGCCGCGGCTCAAAATCTCGACATCTCGAATAACTCCCACGTCCTGATCGCGCTCTTTGAGCCAGCGGCGAACATCATCGGGTCCCGCCGTGGCGCTCCATCGATAGTTATTGGCGCTCGAAACCGGGGCTTCCCGGCTGAAGGCCGGAAAATCACTCGCCAAAAAATCTTCGATATTATCCTCCGTAATTCCCCCGCGAAATGCCGCCGGTGCCTGATCATCGAAAATATCGATGCGACCCCGGAGGTGATCCTGGGCCTTGGAGTCCCAGACATTTTCATTATTTTCCGTAAATCCCCCGGAATTGGAGCTATAGGTGGCGTTGACGATGCGATTTCCGGCCAGCATCACCTCTCCGCGGGTGGCATCGACGGCCGCCGAGGTACGTGGGTCTTCGGCGTTGATCCCGCCGTAGACCTGGTCGTAGATATCGGAGCGCAACATGAAGGGATCGGCTAGATTACGCACACCGATGGAGGAAAAGATATAATTTCGCGCCGCGATCGCCTGTGCCCGCAGCGCTCCCGCCGGCGCCGAGGCGAAGATCTCCGACGGCACAGTCCCCTTGAGCACCCGTTCGGCGCCCAGATTATTCAACACGGCGATCCGACCGTTTTGATCGGGCGCAAAAATTAGCTCCCCCGTATAGCTCCGGGTCTCCGTGCCCTGCCCGTAGGACTCGGGAATTCCCGGTATGCTGTACTGGATCGATTCTTCTCGTCCCGCCCGCGACGAAACCCACAGCACATCATCATGGCGGACCGTAAACCCCAGCCCCTCGCCCCGAAAGGAAAATCGGCCGCTGGGATAGCTCAACCGCTGGCTGTGCAACTCCCCGTCGATGCCGTATTGGGCCTGCAGATTGCGGCGAATCCCGTGGGCTTCGGCGCGCGTGTCAGTGCCGCCGACAGCCACCAAAAGCGTTCGCGAGTCAAAGACCTCGCCGTGAATCGCAAAGTGGCCTCCGACCTCGAAGGTCTCCGGCTCGTAGCCCCGCCTCGTCCACTCCTCGATGATATCATCGCTTCGATTTCGTTGATCCATCGACAGGCGATCGACGGTCACCCAATGTTTGTAATCTCCCCCTTTGCCATCTTCGATGGTGACCGTGTAGGTCGTCTCTCCCGGCAATTCGACCTCCGGCCCTCCCGGTCCCTGGGGCATCAGCCGAATCGTCTCCGACGGAGTAAATTGCACCTCGTTGCGGCCTTCCAAAAGACCGAGCCGGATCAACGGATCACCGCTGCGCGTAAAATTAAGCTGCGGGGCATACAACATGGCGATGCGATCCGCCGTCGACACCTCCCGCTGCTGTGCTTCGACCTTCGGACTTCCCAAGCCCAAAACCATCAATGCCACGGCGAACCCGGCGATCCAACTGCTCATAGATCTCATAATTACTACTCTCGACTCGCGGGCATTCAGATAGTCGTTGGATGGGGTTATACGCTCGGAAATTTAGTTTTCCGGGCGTTTAATCGATGATCCGAAACATCGGCCGACCGGTGGCGTCTTCTCCGGTGGTATCGACCGAAAAGTCGACGATCAACCGCTGATCATCGATGGCCAAAGCCCGGACATACATTCCGTGCGCTGGACTCGCCTCTCCCGCAGCGCCGGCTAACGTTGAGACATCCCAATTTCCATCTGTGTCGCGCACGGCGCGGCGCAACTCGTGAGTCGAGGCGTCGTGGTACAACAGGTCGACATTGTCCCCGTCGACTCTCAACTGCACATCGTGCCCCACGGGCGTCTCGCTGTAGCCCCAGTCGTGATCGCGAATGCCATCGACCACCATTTCGCGCTCACCGTCTCCGTCCTGGTACATCAGAGCCGGTATACTGCGATCCATAAAGGCGACGTGCACCTGTCCCTGCGCATCGGGGCGGGCACTCGTATAGGGACCGGCCTCGCCATCGACAAATCTCGGAAAGCCCCAGGGGCCCATCTCCTCTTCGCTTTCTTCTTCTTCCTCTTCGCTCTCTCCTTCCTCTTCG
>SKPJ01000582.1 GCA_007119595.1 Myxococcales bacterium | reverse complement strand
CGATTCATCAAGCTCAATGCCGTCAGCGGCGTCGTCTTTTTGCTCGTCGGTGGCATCGCCGCCCTCACGCTGGCGCTGACACGGTGGCAGACGGTGCACCTGCTGGATACGGAGTGGTTTTATCGCATCTTGACGATCCACGGGATCAATATGTTGATCTTCTGGATCATCTTTATCGAGATAGCGATTCTGTACTTCGTCAGTACCAGCCTGCTCAACTCCCGATTATTCTCCAAGGGCCTAGCCTGGGTGTCCTTCGCCTTGATGCTCGCCGGGGCGTTGATGACCAACGGGATCATATTCGCCGGCAAGGCCGACGTCTTACTGACCTCCTATCTGCCACTGGTAGCCCATCCGCTGTTTTATCTGGGCATCATCTTATTCGCCGTCGGAGCATTGGTGGGTGTAGGAAACTTCTTCGGTACCGTCTACATCGCCCGACGTGACGGAACCTACGGCCTGACGATGCCCCTTGTTACCTTCGGGGGCTTGGCGGCCGCCATCATCGCCGTGGTTGCTCTGGCCCATGGAGCCATCGCCCTGGTACCGACCTTTACCTATTCGCTGGGATTGACGCCGGAGCCCGACCCCATGTGGTACCGCACCATCTGGTGGGGACTGGGGCATATGTCCCAGCAGATCAACGTCTGTGCCATGGTGGCCGTCTGGTATTTTTTGGCCAATATCACCACGGGAGCGAAGGCGCCCAACGAGTTCATCTGCCGAACCGCTTTCGTACTGTACGTGCTATTTATCAACCTCGCCGCGGCCCACCATCTTTTGGTCGACCCCGGCGTCAGCGCGGAGTGGAAGATCTGGAATACCTCCTACGCCATGTACTTGGCGGTGTTGGCATCGATGATTCACGGATTTACGGTCCCGGCATCCGTCGAGATCGGCATGCGGCTAAAGGGCTATACCCGGGGACTCTTTGACTGGCTGTTGAAAGCCCCCTGGAAAAACCCGGGCTTTTCGGCCTTCTTTTTATCGCTGGTGATCTTCGGGTTTATCGGCGGCATCACCGGCGTCACCCTGGGCACCCAGCAGATCAATATCATCGCCCACAACACCCTTCGGATTCCGGGCCACTTCCACGCCACTGTCGTCGGCGGAACCACCCTGGCGTTTATGGGCCTTACCTACTACGTCATCCCCCTGGTCTTTCAGAAGGACTACGTCGGCCGAAGTTGGGCGCGCATCCAACCCTATCTCTTCAGTAGCGGTATCGTGTTGATGTCGGTGGGAATGTCCTTTGCCGGCTCCGAGGGTGTCGCCCGCAGGACCTGGGACATCGACACCGCCGGAATCTTCGGCTCCACGACTCATCTCTTTTTGGGCATGGTCGGCATCGGCGGAATCCTGGCCTTTTTGGGCATCATGATCTTCGTATTGCTCGCCGTGTTCACCATCTTGTTCGGCGAGTCCAACAAGGGCCGGGCCATGAAATGCTGGGGTGTCCCGAAGACCATCGCCGATTTGTCGACCACCGACGGAACACTCGAAGACTCCGAGGCAAAAGCCGACGAGCACGAAGTGGGCCACGACACCCGCGGAACCATGGTGTTGGTCGTCGTATTCTTGCTGGCCTTCGCCGTGTATTACTTCGCCAATTGGGGAGCTCTCGCCGACGTCTGGTGGGTGCGGTAGCGGGATATCAGCGAGACAGGAAGGAGATGACCATGAACGACGGCACAGCAAAACTCGACGTCGCCATCGCCTGGCTCGCCAGGTCCCTGGGGGGATGGCGCTTTCCGGCCCTGGCGATCTTTACGCTGCTATTTTTCGTGGCCCTGTTGATCGGCCTATTGGCGATTCCCCCCACCGACGCCGGTGTGGGGGCCTTCGCCCGCGATGTGCGCACCTGGTGTTTCAATTACGACCCGGCCACCGGTGAGATGGACTGGTTTTACGTCCTCGTCATGCTCTCTAAACCGATGGCCCTCGCCGGACTCATCGCCGCTATTTGGCATAGCCCGCTGCTCGACGCCTGCCACCGTGGAAAGGGCGAGATCGCCCTCATCGCCGGCATCGCGCTTATCGGGGTCGGAGTCGTGGGCATCTCCTTTGTCTTTGCCGGAAAGCCCAACACCGACATCGATGGTGAATATCCCTTTCCGGCAGAGCGCATCCGCACCGATATCGCCCCCCCCGAATTTACTCTCCCCGATCACACCGGCGAAGAGGTCTCGCTGGCCGACTTTCAAGACCAGGTGGTGGTGGTCACCGCGGTCTATGCCACCTGTGGGGAGTCGTGCCCCATCATCTTGAGCACTCTTCGAACGGTCACCGACCAATTTGAGGAGTATCACGACGAACTCACGGTTCTCGGCATTACCCTCGACCCCGAAAGAGACAGCCCTGAAGACCTGCACTCGCTGGCCGACAGACACCGCGTGGGAGCACCGCTTTACCGACTACTCCATGGCGATCCCGACGAGGTCAACCGAGTACTCGACGAATTCAGCTTCGCTCGTACACCCATCGGTGATCGCGGACAAATCGATCACGCAAATCTCTTCATCGTCATCGATCGCCAGGGAGTGATTGCCTACCGAATCACCCTCGGTGACCGCACCGAAAATTGGTTGTCCCGCGCCCTTGAACATCTGCTCTCGGAGGGGACCGAGCAGTGAATGACGATCCCCGAGCGACTCAACGGCCGCTTTTACCGCGCCTCGATGCCCTGATGCTCCGGGTGGACAGGGCTGTGGAGCGCGTCATCCCCCCGCGCTACAATCCCTTCGCCCAGACGGGGGCAATCGCCACCACGGCGTTTGTCGTCTCCGCCATTTCGGGCATTTTGCTGCTGATCTGGTATCGGCCGAGCGTCCATCAAGCCTACGATTCGGTACTGGCCATGGAGGCGGTGTGGATCGGCTCCTTTGTGCGCTCCTTGCATCGCTACTCCTCCGATATCTGTATCTTCTTTGTTTTGATCCACGCATTTCGGCTGTTTTTTGCGGGGCGCTTTACCGGTTCTCGTTGGCTCGCCTGGGTCTCCGGTGTGGCATTGATCGCATTGCTGTGGTTTATCGGCTGGACCGGCTATCTGCTCGTCTGGGATGAACCGGCGCAGTTGGTCGCCCTTGGTACCGCCGAATTTTTGGATGTCATTCCTGTCTTTGCCGAGCCCGTCTCCCGGGCCTTTTTGGCCAACGAATTGGTGCCGTCGCTTTTGTTCTTCGTCGTATTTTTCACCCATATGTTATTGCCACTCGTAATGGGTGTGGGGTTGTGGCTGCACACCGCTAGAGTACAGCGCCCCGAAGTGGTGACCTCCCGATGGATGACGGTGTGGACCGTCGGCGCCATGGTGATCATTTCGGTGGCCGTCCCCGCCTCGGCAGGCGATCCCGCCAATTTGTCGGTGGCTCCGGAATCGATGAGTATCGACATCTGGTATCTGGCGCCACTGTGGCTCACCGACCGACTCGGCGCCGGCATGTTGTGGACCCTGGCCGCCATTGTCACCGGTCTGCTGGTCGCCGCCCCCTGGCTATTCGGCCGCCGACGACCGGTGCGGGTCGCTCAACTCGACACACAGCGCTGCAATGGATGTACCCTCTGTGCCCGAGACTGTCCCTACGACGCCATCGTCATGGTCCCGCGCGACGATGACCGTCGGTACGAGCTTCAGGCCCGGCTCGATCCCGCAAAATGCGTGGGCTGCGGCATCTGTGCCGGTTCATGCGACCCCGGCGGCATTGGTCTTCCCTGGCTTCCCGTACAACCGACGCGAAAACGTATCGATTCTTGGATCGATGACTGGAGCGATGAATCCCTCCAAGATTCATCGGACAAAACGGGGCCCATCATTGCCTTTTTGTGCAGCGATTCCATGGGGCGACAGCTCAACATCGAAGCATCGACCGGGCGGTGTCCCCAGCTTCCCGGTTATCGAGCGGTCGACGTCCCCTGTGCCGGCTGGGTTCAACGCTTGACGGTGGAACGAGCTCTTCGGCGCGGTGCCGCCGGCGTATTGATCGTCGGCTGCAGCCACAGCGAGCCGCGGTTTCGCGAGGGCAATCGCTGGACTTCCGGACGCCTCGCCGGATCGAGAAAACCATCTCTTCGGAGCGAGCTCATCGACGCCTCCCGGGTCCGCCACGTCACCTTCGATCGCACCCGCGGCGAGGATTTTTTCGCCGAGGCTCGTGTGTTTCGCAAACAGATTTCCCAGGACCCGTGCGATCCCAAGGAACCGCCCGCCTCCAAAGACCATCAAACCCGAGCGATCGCCGCCGGTGTCGTGTTGGCGGCCGGCCTGACCGCCATCGTCACCCTTGGAAGTTTCGCGCCCTATCCCGGTCCGCCCGATGGCGAACCGACCCTCGTCGTCTCCGTCAACCATTGGGGACAACTCGAGGAGCAATGCGCACCCATTCCCGCCGGGGAACGGGCGTCTCAGCCGATCCATATGCAACAGAGCGAGCGCTGCGAGCGCGGTCGAAGCGACGTCATCATCGAGGTCCGCGTCGACGGCGAACCCATTCACCGAAAGGTTCAATCGCCACGGGGGGTTACCGGAGACGGTCCTGCGGTTACACTCGACCGTATCGAAGTCCCCGCCGGCCGACGCTTGGTTGCGGTCGCCATCGCCGACAATAACGACGACGATTGGAGCTTCGAAGAGGAGTGGACGCTTCGATTCGAAGCTGGAGAGCAGCAGGTGCTTCTCTTCGACACCAACGAGGGATTTCGCCACTACGGTCAGTAGAACAATCCGAACGTGATGATCCCCTGGTTGAACCCACACTCAATTCGTCGCCATGCCCACTATCGCTCGCGCATTTATCAAATCGGGGCTGATCTTCATGATCGCCTCGCTGTTGGTGGCGGTGGCCATCGCTGCTCCCGATGAGTGGAACCTACCTCGCTGGATCAATGCTCTGGGGATGACCCATTTTCATCTCTTCGCCGTCGGTTGGATCACCCAGATCATCTTCGGTGTCGCTCTGTGGTTTTTTCCCTCCTGGAGCCGCGACAAGCCACGGGGCCCGGAGTGGTTGTCCTGGAGTTGTTTTGCCACCTTGAATATCGGCCTATTGCTTCGCGCCGCCTCGGAGACGGCCTTCGCCATGGGCCACACCGGCACCGGCTGGTCCTGGGTGATGTCCGCCTCTGCATGTTTACAACTGGGGGCGGCCATCTTCTTTGCCGTCGCCATCTGGCCGCGCGTCAAAGGCCGCAAACGCCGCAAACGCGGTTCCACAAACTCCTGAGGGTCCAGTCATGCCCAAACTCTCGGTGTGGGCCATACGGCTGTCGCTGATCTACCTGGTCGCAGGGTGGAGCGTGGGCGCCGGGCTGATGCTCAACCGCGCCTGGGGATGGTCCGCTCAACTCTGGACTCTGCTCCCAATTCACGCCGCACTGGTGACCTTTGGCTGGATCTTCTTGCTCGTCATCGGCGTGGCTTACCGAATGCTGCCGAAATTCAGCGCAAAGCGCGGTCGTCCCGTGGCGGCATGGACCAGCGTCGCCGCCGTCAACGTCGGGGTCTGGTGGGTTGCCGCCGGCATTGTGTTCACCTGGGCCGTACCATTGGTCGCCGCCATCTGCTGGCTCGTCGCGGCCCTCGCCTTCGCCTGGCACGCCTGGCCCCGCGTTAAACCCTTCGGCAAGGGTTAACCCCCCGACGATCAACTGAACAGTACGTCCAGTACAAACGCTCGAGCCAATATGGGTGTGATCTACGATGATCGGTATTCGTTACTTCGAATCCCTCGTGCCGACATCGACGCCTCGAGATCTGCTCCCCGGTGGGGGAGCTCCACGAGCAAAGCGAGTGGTGAGGGGGCAACGGAGAAGCGACCGATCACCACGCTTGCCCGGTGCCCCCTCCGACGAACGCTTAACAGCGCGTTCGCCACCTCCCCCACGGGAGGAGGCGACATTCGGGGCTTCGATGAGACGCCAGAGGTTGACGCTGGGGGACTCAACCGGCGGAGGTGGATCACACCCCAAAACCAATGCGGGCTTGTGCTCCGGAACACACCATCGTTACACTGCCTATCCATAGAGAAGCAAAAATATATATCCGACCATCCACATCGATTTTTTGAACACTGAGTATCAACATCGGCAAAATTACGGTATGAGTAGGGTTGGAAATGAAGGGTGAGCGTCGGAGACCGAATTTTATTATCGATATCGATTTCTTTGGCGGACCATGGACGACGCATCAACCAAACAGGCGGAGACGGTGACGAACGACCGTGATTTTACAACCGGTTTCGTCCTCTACGATCGCTATGAGATCCAAAAAGCACTGGGTGCCGGTGGGTTCGCCGTGGTGTACTCCGCCTTCGATCGCACGATTGAGCGCCAGGTGGCGATCAAGGTGTTGAATATTTACTCCATGGTGGGGAGCCAAAAAGAGACCGATGAGGTTCTGCAGCGTTTTTTGCGCGAGGCCCGGGTGGCCGCCAAGATTCGGCATCCGAGCAGTATCGAGATCTATGATTTTGGACTCCTAGAGGGTGGTCAGCGCCCCTATATCATCATGGAGTTTTTGAAGGGTTGGGACCTGGACCAGGAGTTACAGGAAAACGGTCCGCTATCCTCGGAGCTTCTCTTCCCGTTGTTTTGTGGAGCCCTCGATGCTCTGGCAGAAGCCCACGAAAAGGGAGTCATCCACAAGGATCTAAAGCCGGCCAACCTATTCCGCTCCAGACCCCACACCGAGCACGAGACTCTGAAAGTCGTCGACTTCGGCATCGCCCACGTCAATGCTCCGGGCAAGGAGCGGCTGACCCAGACCGGTGTGATGTCCGGGACACCGGAGTATCTTCCGCCGGAGTATATCGAGGACCAGTTGGTCACGGAGATGATGGATATCTACCAGATGGGGCTAACACTGGTGGAAGCGCTCAGCGGAGTGCCCGTGGTACAGGCGGCGAGTCCCTATCAGGCGGCGTTTAAGCATGTGGAGGGTGATCTCAATATTCCCCCTGAATTTCAGGAAGGAGCCTTCGGGGAGCTGTTGGAACGAGCGCTGGCCATTGATCCCGAAGATCGCTTTTCGACGGCCCACGAATTCTCAGAAGCCCTGGCTGCCATCGACCCGAGCACAGTTCTTTTGGCATCGATGGCGGACACCCAACGGGTGGAAGGGTTTCCATCGCCGGTGATGAATGAAGACGGGGTGTGGGAGGACGGCGAGTTGAGCACCGGCGCCGATATCGAACAGAGCAGCCGAATCGTCGTCGCCGAAGACGCGGCCGGGGAAGAGGACTCCGAAGATACACTCATCGAAGCGATGACCGAGGCCGAAAAGGAAGTGGTCGACGCCGCTGTTGGCGACGGGCAAGACCTGGATGATGACCAACCGGATACGTTGGAGGAAGGGAGCTTCGCCGCGGTAGACGACAGCCCCCCTGAGGACGTGACACCGGAAAAAGGCTCCGGAGATACGCTCGTCGACCCCATGACGGAGGCCGAAAAGGAAGTCGTTGAGGCAGCGAGCGACGGGGAAAGCCTGGATGAAACCCCGCCGGACACCCTGGAAGAGAAAGACAACTTCACCGCCGCAGATGACAGTCCCACCGATGAAGAAACGCCGCAAGAAGACTCCGGAGATACGCTCGTCGATCCCATGACGGAGGCCGAAAAGAAGGTGGTCGAAGATGCCAGTGGCGGACAGAACTCCGATGGGGTTCCGCCGAAAACCCTGGAGGATGCGAGCTTCTCCGGGGCAGACGACGGTCTCCGAGCTGATAGTGAAGCAACGCAGGAGTCAACCACCGGTGAAGCAGGCGAAGATGATAACGACAATGACGTGCCGACCACGATGGACAACGAAGTGGTCTCTCTCGAGGGCAATATCGAGGGAAATTCGGGCGTCAAGATCGAGCAGGACGCGCTGTTCGGGGCGGAGAAGCGAGACAACGAGCCGTCAGATCCCGTTCCAAGGCCCAATCAGACCCTTCCATCAACGGGGATATCCCAGGAGATCAAACTGCCTCCAACGGACGACGACGGGGACAACGCTGAATCCTCGTCGTCGAAATTGTTGGTAGCCGCCGTGATCAGCGTCGGGATCATGATCATCTTGAGCGTCCTCGTCATCCTGACGCTCACCGATGATGAGGCGGCTGATACGACCTCGGAGACCGAGTCCGAATTCGTTGTCCCCGCTGAGGAATAGTCAACTTAAGACGCTGATCTCGTCTCTAGCCTCAGAGCGCTGAGGCGCGAACACGCTAACCCACGGAAGCGCTGGACATTGGACGCGAAATCGCTGGGCGCTGGGCGCTAAGACGCTGAACACGGAGCGCTGAACGCCCGAGCGCGAAAGATGCCGCTAAACTACGCTGAGGGCGCGGAGGATGGTGCGAGCGGTGGTGGTGGGTTCGGGATATTGAGGATGGCCGGAGTCGGCGCCATCAGCATCTTCGAAGTGGGTAGCACTCTTCTGTCAGCCACCGAGAGTAGATGGTTCAGATGTGTCACGGCCGGTGGAAACGAGCCCCCCAACGCCGCCATCTCCAGCGTCATCAGCGCGGTTTAGCGGCATCTTTCGT
>SKPJ01000477.1 GCA_007119595.1 Myxococcales bacterium | reverse complement strand
TGATTCACCTCGGCGATCACGAGCTCGATCCCATCGGCCTCGCCGAAGAATTCCTGTCCACTAATGATTTCGACTCCATCAGTTTGCGAGAGTTGATCGCCGATGCTGAGGAAGCAATCGATACCAGCACCTCCTTTCCCACCTTTACCAATTACATCGATCCTACGCCGGCCCTCGAGGGAGAAGCGCTGGCACTGCGGCTTGCCGAATTGTGGATCGGGTATCGCTTTGCGCTTCCAGATACAGATGTTCAGAAAATCGCTTCTTCGCTGACTATTCTGGAGGCTACGCCGCATTTTATCGCCTTCGGCATCGATGCCCAATATCTGCCGACTACCATCGTCGCCCACATCCAGGGCTCCGTTGATTCCGATGCACGGGCCCGCATGGCCTACTCACGAGATAGCGGTGAATTTCTGCTGCTGGCCAGCCGTAAGCATTTTTGTCGCATGGTCGATATCGCCGAGGTCGAATTGAGCCAGCATTTCGCGCCAAAGATCGCCGGGTGGCTCCAGCAGTTTTTCCGACCTGGCTGGCGTATTATGACCAATCAAAAGACCACCCAAAAATGGAGAAATAAGCTCGGCTCCAAAGATCTAAAGCCGCCTTCGCTGCGACAGCAGGACGACGATTTTATACTCCGAACGCACGGCATCGACAGAAATCGAAAGCTGCGACAGCTACAACTGAGCTACCGCCCTTCCAGACCGATCCCCTATCAATTGCAGATTCAATAAGAACCCGGGAAGTTCAGGCAATCCATTGCCGGATCCGCTCCTCGAGTTCCCGGCTCAAACCATCGGGCTCAACCACTTCCACGTCGGGCACCATCCCGAGTAAAAATGATTTGAACTCCGGGCATAATCCGAGTTCGAAGCGCACCTGCAGTCCATTGTCGATCTCTTGATTTTGCTGCGAAGGATGCACCCGGTAACGCCGTAGATAATTCGCCCACGATTTGTACACTCGAAGCTCTACATTTTGGGGCTCGTAGTTGGTGGCGAAGATCCCGAAGGCGGTCTCGAAATAGGCATCCTCTTCGGCGCGGCTACCATACTGAAACCAGCTCTCGACCCGGTCGGTGAGCACATCCTCGAGCTCCGCACGACGAGCATTAACTGCTCCGTTGCCTTCGCTGGAGTCTTGCTCTTGCTCCTCCTGGCTTTCTCCCGAATCATCTGAATCATTGAAATCATCGGTTTCGGCGTCTTGCTGAATCTCCGTCGACTGCAATTGCTCTTCCACATAGCGATCGACGACCTTGTCGAATAGACAGTAGCTGGCATCGAGGACACCGGCGACGTCAAATAATTTCTGCTCTCCGTCGTGAATCGCCTGCAACCAAAGCCGTCCCTGATACCAGATCAAGCGCCGGGGAATCACCAGATAATCGCCGATTTCCCCATCGGAGCGCTCATAGGTTATATCGACACCACGCTTCAACATGATGGAGTCCAAAAATTGCTCCAGCACCTCCAATAATTGCTCGCGGCGAGTGGGCAGCCAGGTTCTTCGCAATACAAGAGCCATCGACAATCGCCGCAATCTCTCTCGAGCGGCAGGCTGGACTCGATCGCGCCACTCCTGAGCGAGTTCGTCAATCCGTTCCCCATACGGGGTGTGTTTGAAGAGGTCCAGAGCAACCCCTCCCAATTCCAGTGCTGCTGCCATGCCCACGTGAGTCGCTTTGTCGCCGGCGCCGGGCATCTTCCAGACCTTGATCCGGCCGTCTCGGTGCGTCGTCAGATCATAGAGTTCTTCCAACAATTTCAGATCCGCTCGTGCCTGTGGATATTGAATACCAAAGCGCTCACTGATCTGTTGAATCGTAACTCCCTCCCCGCGCCGAAGTCGTTTTAGAATTGCGTGAGATCGACGGGTTGCAGCAAAGGTATTCCGAGGTGGCATACCAACTCCTCTTGGAACCCTCCGTCCGTGGCGGTACGACGATACGGAGTGCACAGCTTTTGGCTTCCAGCGAGACCGGCGATTGTCTAGCCTCAACCTATTTCTGTCAATTCGAAGCCGATCGATGGGGGAAGTCGTTTTTGTTCACGGCGGACTTTTCCATTATTATTGTAAGTCCCTGGTTCGACGAACCCTCCCTATTTTCTTCGTGGAATCCCGTGCTCTTCTCCAACTCCAACTATACGCACAACCTACCCATTCGCTCCGTATATCGGCCCTCTCCCTTTGGTGAATTTCCTTTTCACTGGGTAGAGTCCGGCGTCGGCGATGAATACGTTGTATTTCTGCACGGCATTATGGCCCACTCGATGGCCTTTCGATGTGTTCTGGAATCCAGCGCCCGCCGATTTCGAGTCATCGTCCCCGACCTACCGGGACACGGTCGAGATCGCACCTTTGAAAGTGACGTCATCTCTCCTTCGCTGGATGGACTTTTGCGATGGCTGGAGGGCTTTCTCGATACCATCGGAGACGACGCTCCGATTCATCTCGTCGGCCACTCACTGGGCGCCACATTGGGCTATCTTGCGGCACTCAATCCGGAGCGGTATCCCTCGGTAAGCAGTCTCACCCTGGTCAGCCCGGGCCTCGAAATTCGCGTTCCCCCCTGGACTGGCTCGTTGGTCGGCAAACTGCCGGCCCGACTTGCACGACTCGGTATCACCCGCGCCGGCGTTCGCCTGTACGAACCCTTGCAATGGCGGCGAGCACGGATGACGGACCGCGAGATCAGCGACTATCTCCACCCGATTCGCCAACTCCATCGGATACGCTACATCCTCGGCATCGGCTCCGATCTCGTCGACCAGACCGGCTCCATCGACGAAGCCTCCAACATCGATCTTCGCTCCCTGATTATCTGGGGGGACAGCGATCACCTACTTCCATTGCCCACGGCCCACCGGCTTCACGAAGCGATACCGGACGCCCGACTCGAGATCTTCGAAAATTGCGGCCATTGTCCCATGGAGGATTGCCCCACCGACTTCCACGACGTACTGAGTCAATTTCTCATCAACCACTGAGCTAAAAAGCCCGCAACCGCGGGAAGGGACCTCTGTCGAGCATTAGGGCAGACGGGCCTCAATCGGTGGTCCAGATTCATCAACCACAGCTACTCACCTACAGCACCCCACCACAACGGGTCATGGCCCCCAGTCCAAGTTGGAAATATTAAAATTCTCGAAGCAATAGCTCACCGGGATCTTCGCCGAGGGTCTCCCGCATCTCACGACGTCCGTCGTCAAGGGGATTGATGAGTATCTCTCCCTCTCCCCGCATCAATTGCCCATCGCGAGTACAGGACTGCCAGACGAATTTGAGCGCGCCCTCTTCGGTGGCTCCCAAGAGATGACCTCGAGCCACCGGCCCTCCTCGATAGTGAGCTTCCAGCACAGCACCGCTTTGGCGAAACCAAAACACACTTCCCACCGGCAACGTGGCATCCTCGGTGGTATTATGAATCAGGCAAAAGGCGGATTGGTCGAGCCCATGGCGCTCAACACCATAGCGTCGCACCATCGGCCGAACCGATGAATCGGCAAAAAGCGGATGCTCGGCAACCGGTTTCGGCAGCGACTCCTCATCATTATCGACGAAACCGAGCCGGCTAAAATAGCCGACCAACCGGCGATCAACGCCGATATGAATGGCGTCCACCTCTCCTTTTTCTCGCAATTGGAGCATCATACTGGCCAACATCGACGCCCCCAGGCCTCCGCCCCGCGACGACGGTGCCACCGCCAGTGAATGAATGATGGCATCTCCTTCGGGATACCGAACCCAGCCTGCACTGGCCGCCACCCCCCCGGCGGGGGTCGTCGCCACCAGATATTTTGACTCTTCGGCCTCCGAAAGCTCCTGATCGAAGGCATCCAGATCACAGGCATCGAGAAGTGGGCGCACTCGTTCCACGTCGTCGACGATCTCGAGATCATAACCGAGACTGGAAATATTTTCGTTCTCCGTATGCATAAGCTCAGTCGTCTCCATCTTCGTCATCATCCGTTTCGGTTTCGCTGAAATCGCATTCGTAGTCTCGCAGGGTCGATGTAATACGGGTTCGCAGCGCATCCTCGCTGATATCATCGACGTTCAACCCGCCGGTATAACCGCAGGCCTCTCGCGTGGCACGGTCGATACGCTTCTGAAGTGTCTCCCGAACCTCTGGGCGTGCCTCCTGGCGTTTCTTGAGTTCCTGGCGGTATTCCTCGGCGGCTTCGCTATCACCGTCGTCTTCGGCATGTTCGGCAGCCGCCTTGAGTCGATCGTCGCGGGCGCCCAATGTTTCGATGGAACGCTGCTGACGCGAGATGTAATCCCCGATATGATCGACGATGGCAAGTCGCGCACGTGCTTTGGTCTCTGCGTCATTGCCTGCGTCGGCCCACTGAAGGACCTCGTCGTAATACGCTTCGGCGTCCGTGCCAGCAACGGTCTCATCATCATCACTCGACATCGTTTCTGCTCGCAGATTGAGCAGATTTTCCAACCTCTGCATTCGCACCCAACTGCTGTCGCCATATTGTTGTTGCGCCGTAGCAAAATGTTCCTCTGCCTTTTGAAGGTCTTCTGCATCCGGGTTTTGGCGGTTGGAATAACTCGTCGCTCGCTCCAGTTCGTCCCAGGCCACACGTCGAAGTAGCACGGCGCGTTCATCTTCATCATCTTCTGCCATCCAGACCAGCGGACCGGTCCGAATTGTACCGCGCCATTCGTTGGTCATCTCCACCTCCGATGGTTCCAAATGACACAATTCCGACAGGATCTCAAACGACGAGCCGGTACGAGTTCTGACGGTATGAAAGACCTCATCGCTCTGTTTGCATTGTTCCAATTCGTGGGTGACGACATTTTCGATGCGGTCTTCCGTCGACGAACACCCCATCGCAATACCCATGACCAAACTCAGTCCAAAGCCCCTCCATATCCAGCGCATCCGTTGTCCATTCACCGGTGGCTCCTTTGCCAAAATTTCGAGTCTCCAGTTTCGCGGACACCATAACACAACCTGCCATTACGGCATAGCTGTAGCCCTTCGAGAGTGCTTCGGGACCTCAATATTTACTCACTCCCCCGGCGGCTCGTCGATCCCTTCCGCCAGATCCGATAAACTCATAGGACCATGGCTTCTGACGACGACAAACTACAACTCGATCTGACGGAATCGATCACCGAGGTGCCACAGGCGAGTAGCATTACCTTATTTGTCTCCTTGATGGAGGCATTGCGGGGGGAGGAACGCACATTTGTGACACTGGCCTCGCTTCTGGATGTCGATGAGAGAACCGCGCGCTACTACGCCGACTTTGGTCGCTGGCTGCAATGGATTCAGCCCGCCGGCGATGGGAAGATTCGACTTACCTCCCGGGGTCGGGCATTCGTCGACAGCAGCCCTGCCCGGGGACGACTTTTCGCCACGGCGATTTTCGAGCGCCCGCTGGTCCAGACGATCCAGCGGCTCAAGCGCGAGCAGTTCAGCGACCACTGCGACCCGGAGGCAACGCGCCGGGCCTGTCGGCGCGCTGTCGAGGGCATGACGACCCTCTCCGAAAACACCGCCACCCGCCGGGCCAGTTCACTGGCTTCCATGCTCCGATGGGCCTATAAACCGGGGCAGATCGACTGGGCAACCGGCCGAACCATCGATATACCGACGGCGCCCTTCGATTTTCGTGGTCAGAGCTTCTTGAGTGCCTACGCCGCCCGCCAATTCGGTGGTTCCAAATCGATTCAGATAGGCTTTCCCCGTCAGGTTGTCACATTCGCAACAGGAGCCGGCGAAACACTACGCGCCGAGGACTGGGACCGGGCCAGCTACGAAACCGAAAATCATCGGCACCGCTGGTTCGGTTCCATCCCCATCAATGATTCCACCCTTAGTGTCGCTCGCCGGGGAGGGCCCGATTTGCGCCGTCTTTTGGTCAACTGCAACCCCTATTTGGCCATCCTGGTCACTCTCTTCGCCCCGCCTTCGACATCGGCCCCTTCACCGGTTCGTCTCACCGCCGACATGTACGGCCTGCGTCTGTGGTACCGGGATCGCGAACTCGGTACTCCTCTGGAGGCGATCGCCGAGTTGGCCGCCCAGATCGACCTCACACCCGTCGACATAGTCCCCCATTTAACGATCCACAAAAATAGCGACGACCTGCAACCGGCCAGTGATGAAGACCTGGCGACGGTACTCAAACAAACCGGTATCGTCCGCCGCGTCGAGACCACTCTCGCCCTCGCTCCAGGTGTGGGAAGTGAGCTTCGCCTACCGGTGGGCGACGGTCCCACGCTCTGGGAACGAACCGAACCCCTGCGAGCCGAATTGCTCGATGCCCTGCGACATGTGGCGACGTCTTAGTCAACATCCCCATCGTCGACTTCTTCGGCTTCGTCACCCCAGACGAAAACCCAGCGCATGGCAAACCACGAACGCACCGTAAAATACACCGTCGCCAGCCCTCCCACGGCCACCCACAATAGGTCCTCTTCAGAACCGCTTAAATACTGGTAGGTCGCATAGGCGAAAAAAAGTACGGCCGCCACCAGCAGGTACACTGGTAGCAACCGGAATAGATTCATCTTCAACGCTTCTGGTTGGCGAAATTCCACGGAACTTCCTATAGGGAACGACATTTCAACAAAGCGAGATATAACTACGGTGCTGCAAAACTCAGCGATCACGATGCCACTTTACGATACCACAGTCCCCGGTCAATCCCTGGCCGACAGACCACAGGTCGATAAATCGGCGCAAGCAAATGATTCTCGGGCCTCCATTACACAGGCCACTGAATCCATATCGAGCCGGCCGGCCCAAAACTCGCCGGCGCACCATTGGCCACACCCTTCGTGGTTCGCATCCCATCCGCATTCATAATAAGCACCACAGACGTCGATGCAGGGATCGACCTTCTCGTCACACATCGACACTTCGCTACAGCCTTCGGCGGCATCGACACACTCCATCACCGACTCGTCGACGACCTCCAGGTAGCTGTTGTCCTCACACTGCTCGATGCAATCTGCGAAATCCCCATTTTCACTTCCGTGGCACCACAACGCCTTAAAACAAGTGGGCGCACAGCGCGGATCGGACGGGTCCGATTCGCCGGACTCCGATTCGCCGGACTCCGATTCACTGGACTCCGATTGAGACGGATTTGATTCAGACGGTTGGTCATTGGCAGATTCCGCCTCCAATGGCTCCGGCTCCACCGCCGATCCTCCTGGTGCATCGGCGGGCTCGAAGGGATAAGTTACCTCCCGACGATTGGAGGCTTGATCGTCGCCCTCCGGAGCAGATTCGGTTTCACTGTGGTCATGGGATTGATCGGATGGACCGTCTCCTCGTGGTGCCTCGAGCACCTCCGGAGAATCGCCGTCGATGCCGCCGCAGCCGATGGCCCAAAAGACCGCAATGATGACCACTACCATTCGTTGAATCGATCGATTTATAGCGTTCATTATTCGCCTCTCATAAAAGTGGTTTGTCTCAGCCTGGCGATGCCACCTGCATCGCTCCTTTCTTTTATCGAGGCGACACTCAAAATTTTGCGTCAGCACTAAAATAAATAGTCATGCGACGATGGTTGGATCCGAAAAAGAAAACCGCCGGCGGACGAGCCCACCGGCGGTGTTGATCACCCTCCCCCCCACGGGTGAAGATGTGAACGGTTATACGGTTCGCGGACGCAGCCGGCTGACGAAGCGTTTGGAGCGTTTTTCTCCGCGCTCGCCCGGTTCGATGATGGCAAAACTTCCCCCGACAGCACAGACCAACACGCCTAGTAAGAGTGCGACAAAGCTCCAGCCAGCACCAATGGCGATGGCCTCCAACGCCTGTTCACCGGCGACCGCCATCGCCGCCTCAAACTCAGCGACGGCTGCCGGATCGATTCCCTGCTCAATCAGAGTTGCTTGCAGTGTTTCCGCGGGTTGCATGGCAGCGATCGCAGCGGAGAGGTTTTGTCCGACAAAGCCGAACGCCCCTCCCACCACTTGGCCGACCGTCGTCGTGACGGCGATAGCACTCACCACTACGAAGAGCGCCCAGGTCAACACGCCGTGCATCAGCCCCTCACTGCGCACCTTCGCGAGCGAGAAATGGCCCGCCGTCCATCCGCCGGCAAATAAGCCGATCAGCGCCGTCACTGTCCACCAAATCCCTGCTCCAATTCCCAACCCCTCTGCTCCGGTCGCCGGGTCGAGAACAGCCGCCCCCACGGCCAGTCCCAGGATATTGAGCACGGACATGACCACCAGCGCCACAATTGTACCGGCGATCACGGCCCCCCAGGCCACGCTGCTGCGCCCTCGGCGATGGACGGTATGCATCGTCTCCACCTCCGCTTGCTGGGTCATCGTCGTTTCTTCACGAGTTGGCGTCTCACCCGTTGGGTGTTCGTGGTTTGTCATGAGCTTACCTCCTCACGTCAACAAAAAACGGGATTTCCTCAAGCCAAGAAGGTCCCGTGGGTTGTTTCAGCGCCTCCACTGTCCAAACTCATGGCCAGCGAGCGCTCTCCGAAAAGCTAAACTCACCACCGAAACCACCAAATCCCAATTGCCCCCGAC
>SKPJ01000063.1 GCA_007119595.1 Myxococcales bacterium | reverse complement strand
ACACGGAGCCGAATAACACGGAGCCGAATAACACGGAGCCGAATAACACGGAGCCGAATAACACGGAGCCGAATAACACGGAGCCGAATAACACCGAACCTGCAGATATCACCGAGGAAGACGCACAATTGTGTGACGATTTCTGTCACCTGCTCCTTGGTTGCATCGAAGAAGAGTGCGAAGCATTCCAGGTAGGTGACTTGAGTCAGAACGTGCAGCAATGCCTTGAGGGGGATCCTGGTGATCCCGCAGATGGCGGTTGTTACGGCGACTTGTCGGGATCGGATGTGACGGATGAGGATCGCGCAGGTTATGCGGGAATCGTCTACGGAGATTTCGACGATCTGGAGAACGAGGATCTTAAGGAAACCGCAAATACCTGTGCCGATATGGAATGGGCGCGTTGCGGCCCGCAGGGCTTGGCCGGAGCCGGTTGTGGTTGCACTGCACCGAATAATCTCGGCGCTGGATGTGACGACGATGATGAATGCGACGCCGGCAGCCTTCTCGTGGGAGCCTGTGTCGTTGCCGAGGACGAAGAAGACGAAGATCCCGCGGATGGCGGATTCTGTATTGCCAGCCAATGCGGCAATTTGGGAGATGAAACTCCGGGCGAAGTGCTGGTCGATGAGATGACTGGATGCGGCACTGATGGGGCCGGTTGCTTGATCGGCGAATCGGAGATGGGTCAACCAATCGGTGAAGTGTGCATCGGATTGTGCGAAGCTCACTCCGAGTGCGACGAGGGACTTTCTTGCCAGATCCTGGCTCCCACCCGAGAATTCAATCCGCCGACGATGGGAGGCGATCCTGCATCCACGAGCCCGACGGGCGACGTGGGTCGGTATTGCGCTCCGGAATGCGAAAGCGACGATGACTGTGCCGATGATGAAGATGTCCGGTGCGGTGATAGCGGCGCCTGCGAATTCAAATGTGACGATCCGGGCGACGCCGACTTCTGCGACGCGATTATCGGCGCTTCCTGTGACGATGACGGCGGCGAAGACTGGTGTATGCTCGACTGAGCGTGACATCGGCTTAACGCCGGTATGACGACACTGAGCCCGGAGGTGATTTCAATCGCCTCCGGGCTTTTTCTTTTGTTCAGGGAGAACAAGAAACGAGGTGAACGGAGTTGAGAAGAGATACGGAGGAGGCCAGCGAAGATGCTCGCCGAGTGCGGAAGTGGATAAGTGCTTGTTATGGAAGCAGAAGGTGAGGTGTCGGGAATCTCAATAAGGAGGGTCGGGGAGCACAGGGAGAAAAAGTACGCAAAATGCGTTGCCGAGCGGCGATAACAACTATGGGGTTGTCCGCAACTTGTTGGAAGGGCTCGGGAGCAGCGAATGCGAAACGCGAGGGCAGGCCAGATTCGCCAAGTGCTGGATCGCTACAGCGATATCATTTTGGCGGCGTTGGTGATTGGGATCATCGCCATGATGATCGTGCCCTTGCCGACGATACTTCTCGACATGCTGTTGACGCTCAATATTACGTTGGCGGTCACGCTCTTGATGGTGAGTCTTTATATTCCGAGCGCTCTCAAAATTGCGGCGTTTCCCTCGATTTTATTGATCACCACACTATTTCGGTTGGCGTTGAATATCTCGTCGACACGATTGATTTTGCTTCAGGCCGATGCCGGGGAGGTGATCGATTCGTTTGGCCACTTTGTGGTGCAGGGAAATTACGTGGTCGGGGCGGTGATTTTTTTGATTTTGACTCTGATTCAGTTTCTGGTCATCGCCAAGGGCTCGGAGCGAGTCTCGGAGGTTGCGGCGCGGTTTACACTGGATGCGCTACCGGGAAAGCAGATGTCGATTGACGCCGATTTGAGAGCCGGGGCGTTTGATCTGGATGAGGCGCGAAGGCGCCGGGCATTGGTTCAAAAGGAAAGCCAGTTGTACGGAGCGATGGATGGGGCGATGAAATTCGTCAAAGGGGATGCCATCGCCGGCATCATCATCACTTCGATCAATATTGTAGCCGGCATCATTATCGGGGTGGCCCAGATCGGAATGAGTGCTGGCGACGCGGCACAGACCTACACACTGCTCACGATTGGAGATGGATTGGTCAGTCAGATCCCGGCGTTGCTCATCGCCACCACGGCGGGAATCATCGTCACCCGGGTGGCATCGGAGGACGAGGGATCTCATCTGGGGGCCGATATTTTCTCGCAGATATTGGCACAGCCGAAGGCGTTGGCCATCGCCGCCGGTCTGCTCGGTGTGTTGGCCGTCGTACCGGGGCTTCCATTTGTACCGTTTATGCTGTTGGCGGCCATTGTGGGGACTGTGGCCTTCGGTGTGATGAAGGCCGACAAGACGGGGAGGCCCAATCTGGCGATGGAGGACGAAGAGGCGGTCGAAGAAATCGAGCGCGAGGCCGAAGAGGGCGCCCGCCAGGCGCGGGCGATGATTCCCGCTGTGACGCCCCTGACGTTGGAATTGGGAGAGGGGTTGAGCGCGGCCATTGAGGGCGATCGCGCCCGGTGGCTGCGGGAGACCATTCCGTCGATGCGGGAAGGGGTCTTTTTCGAATTGGGCGTCAAGGTGCCCGGCGTGCGGGTACGCATGTCCAGTGAAGTCTGTCAAAGCGACGAGTTGCTCATAGGGCTCGACGAGGTGCCTGTGGCGCGGGCTGCGGTGCCGATCGGGCATAGATTGGTCAATGACTCCCCGCGAGAGTTGGAGGTCTTCGATGTGGAGGGACAAGAGGCGATCCATCCAGTGACGGGTGCCGACGCTGCGTGGGTGGCCAATGATTCGCGTCAGCTCATCGAGGATGCAGGCTATGCGACCTGGGATGAGGCGGAGTACGTCGTCTTGAAGATGACGGCGGCACTAAAGGAAAATGCACATCGATTCGTGACGCTGCAATCGGTGCGGGGAATGTTGGATCAACTGGAAGGCCCGTATCCCGCGGCGGTCCAGGAGGTGGTACCGAAACTGCTGGGATTGCAGGAGATCACTGAGATCTTGCGGCGCCTGGCCGAGGAGGGAATCTCGTTGAGAAATCTGCCCAAGATTCTGGAGATTCTGGCCGACCAGGCTCGGATTGAAAAGAATCCGGTGAAGTTGACGGAATCCGTTCGCGTCGGGCTAAGTACCTATATCACGCACAAGTTTTCAGGAGGGGATGGAAGCGTGTTGGTCTATCTGGTGGAACGCGAGATTGAAGACACGATCCAGGGGGCAGTGCAGATGACGGAGAAGGGCAGCTTCTTGACCCTATCACCGGATATTACGCGCGAGATTCTCGATGCCGTGCGCGGTGAGATAGCCGGCGATATAGAGGGGGGAAGAATCCCCATCCTATTGACTGATCAAAAGGTGCGACGATACCTGAAGCGTTTGATGGCGGTTGAGTTTCCGGACGTGACGGTATTGGCCTATCAGGAGTTGGATCCGGCGCTGACCATTCAACCGCTGGGCAGAATTCAAATTGGGTAGGACCGCTCGCTCGGCGACTCAGGGAGTCGTCGTATCGGCGTGAGTGTCGTCCGGGCGTTGGAGTGGAGCGAGGTCGGCGATTCCAGTACCGGCATCGAAGATCAACTCGACGGCGCGGGCGATGTTTAGGCGTTCGGTGTCGGCGGCCAGTTGATGCGTGTGAGTCTCTAAAAAAATGCGGTTGAACCACATGGTACGTCCCGTGCGGACGTCGACCAACTTGGCCTGAAAATGACTGCTAACGCAGGGACGCGGAAGCTCGGAGGGGGCCGACGGGGTGATGGAAACCTCGGCGTGGGCCGCGTGGGCGTCTGCGGCCTGGCGACAGGTGCCGTAACTCTGGTAGATGATCTCGCCGAAGAGGATGGTCTCCGCCGGCAGGGCACCATGGGCTCCCAGGTCGCGCATCGTTTGTACCTCGATCGGTTGGTCGGCGCCGGCGGCGACGGGCTCGAAGTAGTTGCGCAGGTTTTGTCGAAGGTCGATGCCGTCCTCAAAGTCACGCCACAGATCCAATTCGGTCAGGTGGTGGCGCATGGCTTGAGAGTCGATGACATCAAAACCGTGTAGCGCCAGGGCGCTGGAGGCGGCGTCTTCGTAGTACGCCTCGATCTGCTGTCGTTGCTGTGAGTCCAGGCCAAACGAGCCACTGCTATAAAAGGGTGCGACCGCCACAGTGGTCACGCGTATTTGTTCGAAATCAGTACGTACCCCGGTCTGTGGTCCACTGGCGCATGAAATCACCAGAAGGGCCATCACTGAGATCGCGATTGGAATGACGCGTCGGTCGGCCAAGGTGTCCTTTGCTGATGGGTACATCGGATTGAAGACTCACAAGGACGGACGATCAAATATCGTCTTATAGCCTAAAGGTGACCACGGCTGATAGGAAGAACAGGGGGCCCCGATCTGAAATCACGACGACGGTGCCATGATTTGAAATTCAATGGCGTCAGGGCTGGACGGAATCTGGCAACAGAGAATCAAAGAAATGTCTTAAAGATCCGGAGGATACCCTGGTCCCAGGCGATACGATGCGTCACACCGGTTCCCTGTTGGATGGTCTCTTTGTTGTCGATATACCAACGGTAGGAGCGGATGAGAGCGTCGGCATTGCTGTATTGAGGGGTCCATTCCAGGTTTTCTTGGGCTTTTGATACGTCGACGTACGAATCCTTGTCCGCCGTTCCATAGACCCATTCATACAGGGGAGAGAGTCCGGCACGCTCGAAGTTTCGAAGCGCCAATTTTACCGGGCCCGCAGGGGTAGAAAGTGGACGGGCACCGGTGCCGGCATAGGTGCATACGGCGCCCACATCGTCTGCGACGGAGGAAAATTCAGTGGCACCGATATTGAAAGTGTCATTGGCCTTGTCCTCGGCAGCACTGCTGGCAAGCCAGATGGATTCCGCCAAATCTTCGACCTCCAGCAATTGGTATCGGTTGCTCCCATCGCCGATGATGGGAATCTTTTTGCCGCTCTCAATCCAATCATAGAGTATCTGAAAGACGCCGAGGCGTTCGATACCGATAAAGGTCTTGGGGCGGATGATCGGGACGCACAGACCAAAGTCGCGATAACTATTGCAGATGCGCTCGGCCTCGATCTTTGACTCTCCGTAGGCTCCGACTCCCTCGAGGGGATCATCTTCGTAGAGTGGATGGCGTTCTGGAACGCCGTATACGGCGGTGGAGGAGATGAAGAGCATCCTGGGAATTTGATGGCGCTCGCAGGTAGCGAGCACATTGAGGGTGCCCCGAATATTGATGTCGTAGATCTCGGCGGGTTCCCACAGTGGGAGCGCTGCGGCGCCGTGGACGACGGCGTCGAGTGAATCCCGGTCGGCCAGGGCGTCGAGCAATTCCGTGTCTCGCACGTCGCCTTGAACAAAGCGACATTGGTCGGGGTACTCATGGCGGGCAAAAGGGGCGATGTCGAGCAGTAAAATATCGTCGACACCGTGTTCAGCGAATTTGCGGGCGACGTGGAGGCCGAGAAAGCCCGCACCACCGGTGATGAGAACGCGCGACGGGATGGAATCAGTCATAATATGTCTCTCAAGTTGTCTGGAAAGTCGTCGCCAACAGGCGGTAAAACAAGCCGGTGGGATTGTCAATTGGAGCAGGGGGGCGGAGTGTGCGCATACCTGGCTGTGTTTGATTGCACGTCTGCGTGAAATTTCAGGATGAACGGCGGTGAACTCCATTGCACGGGTTTGGATTCCTTGCTAGTCATTACGGGCGGTCCTCGCGAGACTCGAACCCCGAGGGAAGACGATGGTTTTGAAGTGCGAAAATTGTGGGCTTGAAAACGAGGATGAATTCAAGTTCTGCCTGGGATGCGGCTCTAAACTGGAGGAACCAGAAAAGCCCGAACCGGCAGCGCAGCCGGAGGCGGTGGATTGTCCCAATTGCGGAACCGAAGTGCCGGGTGGCTTCAAGTTTTGCGGAGCCTGTGGGACGTCTCTGGCCGATCTGTCGGCGACGGCGGACCCGGAACCAGAATCTTCGCCGACGGTGGAGTCCGATCAAAGTAGCGAATCACCGGCCGCAGACGAGCAGCCACTGGGCGAATTGACGGTCATTCGACCGGACGGCACGGAAGGGGCGCGAATTCCGTTGACACCTGAGGGCATAATGCTGGGACGGGACAGCGAGTTCGATGTGCTGACCAACGATCCATTTTTGTCGCCGCAGCACGCCGAGGTCTGTTATGAGGCGGGAAGTTTTAAATTAAGATGTGTCGACGAGGTCAACGGGGTGTACTGGCGGCTCCGTGACGACGTGGAGTTGCAGGATGGGGCCCTGATTCGAATCGGTCAGGAAGTGATGCGATTTAATTATTTTTCGAATGTTGATCCCTTGGATGAGATAGATGGAGACGATGAAGTGGTCGCCAAGGGAAGCCCGGATCCCGGAATTTGGGGTCGCCTTGCCCTTATTGGCGGCCCGGGGATCGAGACCCGTGCATTTGCCATCTCCAGCGATGAGATCACGATCGGTAGAGAAGTGGGGATGATCCTATTTCGCGATGACGGATTCGTCTCCGGTAAACACGCTCGAATCTATCGAGAAAATGGCAAGGCATATCTGCGCGATCTGGGAAGCAGCAACGGAAGCTATGTCCGACTGCGCGAAGATCTGAACCTCAGTGACGGGGACCTGGTCCTTATGGGGCAGCAGCTACTTCGGGTTACCCTGGAGCAATAAAGAAAGAAGCAAATATGGGGGATAGAGACGGACCGAAACTGAAGGCGCGGTGGAGTCCACAGCGATCTATGCGCCAAGGCGAGGTGTCTCGCACTTTTCTAGACTTCCGGCAAATTACGGAGCTGATATTCGTCGAAGAATTTGTCCATGGCTGCGGTGATCAAATCCGGCAACTCCAGGGGGGCAACGTGGGTGCCTCCGGGGACGATAACGAGGTCGCTAGTGGAGATGAGCTCAGCCATTTCTGTGGAACGAAAAAGGGGCGTAAATGTATCGTTTTCTCCGGCAATAACGAGGGTCGGGACATCGATATCGGCGAGCAGATCCTCGGTGGAGTGCCGTGACAGCGCCGACAGCAGGCCCAGAAAGAAGTGTAGATCCATCTCTGCAGCATGGTCCAGATAGGGGAGAAAATCTTTTTGGCGCAACAGTCGGCCGTTTACCTCGGCGGCCTGGACGGCGAATTGATACCAAAATTGGTGGGGAAGAAGGGTCTTCCAGGCGGTCTGAATGATCTCGGGAGCAGCCTGGAGGGTGCTCTGTAGGTAGGGAAGGGCCCGCAGCAACAGATCGCTTCCGTGAAAGGTATCGAGGGGACGCTTGTAGCTGCCGCAGATGGGTACCAGCGCGGCCACGCGCTCAGGACGGTGCCCCATGAAGGCGAGGATGACCTGAACGCCCATGGAATGACCGGCGAGGATGGCTCGGTCGATCGAAAGTGTGTCGAGCAGGACTTCCAGATCGGAGCAAAACTGATCGAGTGTGACCTGCGTATTGGCATCGGGGACATCGCTTGCGCCATGCCCCCGGTAATGCCAACGCACGAGGGTGAAGTCTTCCACGAAGTGGTCGATAATATAGGGCCAGATAAAGCCGTCGCAGGCCAGGCCATCGCAGAGGACGAGGGGCGGGCCCGTGCCGACGGTGCCGTACCAGATGCGAGTTCCGTCGTCAGTCGTCAGGTAAGCGCTTTGATCCAACGTCGGGACCCACTTGGAAGGGATGATCGAACTAGGTCAATGCAGACTACGAGGTCAGATTAACGCTCCGTGTCACTCTCGGCGACCACGAGCCGCTCGATGAGTTCGTCTTTGGTACCGCTTACGCGAAGATCGCGATTGCGCAATTTCTCGCGCAATTCCTTGACCGTAAAATCCTCATGATATTGCTCGATGGTTTCCTCGGGAAGAGGGTCTTCGTCGGCGTCTTGTTCTGCGTCGTCGGACGAAGCTTCTTCTACCACGGTGGTGGTCGTGGCGCTCGATGTGGCGGCTTTGGTACCGCGTGATGGCTGCTGGCGACTCGAGATTGTTGATGCCGAGGGTGTCGAAGAAGCACGGCCGGGGGAAGTAGCGGTGGTGGACCGACGCGTTGCAGGCGATGATGAAGTGCCGGTGGTCGCAGTGGACTCATCGACCCCGACGTTGAGTTCACCCTGCAGTCGAGCCCCGTCAGCCATCTCCACAATCGGTGCTTCGATGTTGGCGATGGCCCGGGCGGTCGAAGCGAGTACCACGCGCTCGACGGCGGTAATTTCGCCGTTGAGGACGCCTTTTAGGATGACCTGTCGAGCCCGGATATCTCCATCAATGCGGCCCTGGGGACCGATGGTGAGCGTCTGTGAGAGATCGATGGTTCCGTCGACGTGGCCTTGGACGGTCAGGTCGTCGTCGCCTTCGATTCGTCCCGAGATAATCGTGTCATGGGCGATAATAGTTGGGTCTGCCATGGTTTATTCCACGTCCATATCGATGTGACCTTTAAACCCGGCGCCATCGGCGATGAGGATCCGGGGGGCTTTGATGTCGCCGACCATACGGCCTTCAGCGGCAATCTCGACGCGTTCGCCGGCCACAATATTTCCGGTCAGTTGGCCGTT
>SKPJ01000295.1 GCA_007119595.1 Myxococcales bacterium | reverse complement strand
GCTGGGCAAGGCGCGGCGACGAGGCGATGCCGGAGGTATCGTCGAGCGAGCCGCAACGCAGATCCAGCGCACCCTCGGCGCGTCAGATGCACCGTCAACGAGTGCTCAAGGCGTAGTACTTGTTCCTATTTCGCAGGAGTGGCTCGCAGTTCGCAGCTACCATCCACTCAATGGTGATGGACCTGGCGGCGGTGATGAGTCTCTATTCCTCATGCTCTCTTCTCTTCGCTGCGACATCTGCGGCATAGACAAAATTATGAACCCGCTCGTCCTCCATCTGCGAGATCTCCGCAGGTGCACCGTAGGCGATGATCTTTCCCCCTTTTAACATCGCGATATTATCGGCGGTTCGAAACGCCAGCGCCATATTGTGACTGATGACGATCGTGGTCACATCGAACTCCTCCTGAACCTGCATGATCATCTTCTCGACATAGCGTGACATGATCGGGTCCTGTCCCGTCGTCGGCTCATCGAAGATCAACAGACGCGGCTCTGTAATGAGGGCCCGAGCCAAAGAGACACGCTTGGATTGACCGCTGGAAATCTCTACGGGGCTGGCCTCAGCAATATCCATCAGATGCAGCTTCTCGAGCAGTGCGTCTGCACGCGCTCTGGCCTCCTTGGCGCTGCATATCCGGCGCTCGATGAGCGGAAACTGCACATTGTCTCGAACCGACATGGAATCGAAGAGCGCTGAGTGCTGAAAGAGCATCCCGATCTCGGTTCTCATCTGACGAAGCTCCTTCTCATTCATACCGGCCAGTGATCGGCCAAATACGCGAACTTCCCCTTCATCCGGCTGAAACAATCCCAATAGATGTTTCATCATCACCGACTTGCCCTCTCCGGACCCTCCGATCAGAGTGGTCAGCTGTTTTTTCGGCGCCCGAAAATCGATTCCGTCCAACACCGCTTCGTCCCGGAATAACTTCCGTACTCCCTCCATCACCACTGTGTCATCCGCCTCCTGTTGTGGATCTGCATCATCGCCGGTGGGACTCCTTGCCTGGACATCTGTTTTCGTCGACTCTCCCACCAATGCGGCAATGCGCTCGTCTTCGGACTCTTTGATCTTCTCCGGGCCTCCATAGGCGATGATCTCTCCGCCGGACAAAACGGCCACCCGATCGGCGATGCGGAAAATGGTCGCCATATCGTGGCTTATCAACACGCTGGTCAGTTCATATTTGTCAGTGATGTCCTCGATCATCTTGTCGACAAACTCCATCATCACCGGATCGAGACCCGTCGTGGGCTCATCAAATAACACCAGTTCCGGATTTGATACGATGGCCCGTGCCAGACTGACGCGCTTTTTCATCCCCCCGGAAAGCGTTGCCGGATATTGCTTTACGGCGTGTCCCAGTCCCAGCTCCGCCAGAATTTCTCCGGCCCGGCTGATGGCCTCCTCCCGTGGTAGAGCCTGGTTTTCGATCAGTGGAAAGGCCACGTTCTCCTCGACGCTCATGGAGTCGAATAGAGCGTAGTTTTGAAACATGGTTCCCACCCGCTTGCGCAGCGCATCGAGTCTTGGTCCGCTTAGTTTTGAGACGTCCTTTCCAAATAATTTGACGGTCCCCTTATCCGGTTTGAGGAGTCCGTTCATATGCTTGATCAACACACTTTTTCCCGATCCAGAGGCCCCGATAATGACGGTGATCTTTCCCGGTTCAATCGTCAGGTTCAGGCCCTGGAGCACCTTCTCGGGACCGAAACTTTTGTAGACGCCATGTAGCTCGACCATCGACTCCCCACCGGCCACATCCCATCGCTCCACGTCGGGCACCAGCAGATTTCGCCGCGCTCTGTCCTCCCCTTGGTTGTCTTTTATATTTTCGGTATCCGACACTGATTTGCTCTCCTGATGCAAATGATTACTGTCGGCGCCCCAACGTCATCCGTAGCGCGGGCGCTGGGCACTAATATTGAGTACAAGCCCAACCCCGACGAGCATTACTAACAGGCTACTTCCACCGTAGCTCATCAGGGGAAGTGTCAGTCCTACCACCGGCAATACGCCGGTCACCATTCCCAGATTGACGACGAGATGCCAGAAATACATCGCGATCACGCCGACACACACCAGGATACCGAATCGGTCCCGGGCCTTTCGGGCCACATCGAGCACACAAATCACAAATAAGAGATATAATAGCAACAAAAAGAGCATCCCCATAAATCCACGCTCTTCCGCCCAGTTTGCGGCGATGAAATCATTCTCGTGCTCCGGCACAAACCCCTTCTGTATCTGTGTGCCCTCCGCCGGCCCCTTGCCCCACATTTGTCCCGAACCAAAGGCGATAAGTGACTGCTGCACCTGCCAAGACTGCCCCTGGGCATCGGCCTCGATGTTGACGTAAGCCCTGACTCGATCCTGCTGGTAGTCCTGCAATACGAAGGCATAGGCGAGCGGGGCCGCCACGACCAGGGCGAATATCAACGCCACCAAACTCTCCCAGCGAACCCCCTCGAATAAGACCATGGTAAAAAAGATCGCCACAATCAGCAGTGACGTCCCCAGATCGGGTTGTTTCATCACAAAGGCGACCCCCACAATCAACAATAAGAATGGCAGCCAGAGTTGGTGCAAATGAAAGGCCCCCCGGTGATCGCGATCGTGAAAAAAGCGGGCGGTGACCAGAATCACAGCGAGCTTTAATAGCTCCGATGGCTGCATCATAAAAACCCCCAAATCCAGCCAACGCTGCGAGGCATTGAGCTCCGTTCCAAACAATGCTGTCGCCACCAATAAAGCGATCACGATCCCGTAAAAGAAGTAGGTCCAACGGATGAACAGGCGAGTAGGCACAAAGGAGATAATGCCCACCAACCCCAATCCCACGACCAGCCAAACCAACTGAGATAGGTGAAACGCCGACGCGGAGTGGATCGACGCGCTGCGAAGATTGATGATACCCAGCGATGAGATCAGGATCACTACCGACAAAAGGAGCCAGTTCAGTCTCCCAAGGGCATTCACAAACCGGTTGCGTCGCTCGATCATCGTTGATTTCCCTGCGCCATCTCGTCTCCCAGGCGCACGCTGAGCGCCGAGCGTTCCTCGCGGGTCAGATATCGGTCCAGAATCTCCATCGCCACCGGGGCCGCGTCTCCCCCTCCTCCTCCCCCATGCTCCAGAAAGACCACCAGGGCAATCTCCGGCTCATCAAAGGGAGCATAAGCGGCAAACCAGGCATGATTTCGCAGATGAAGTTCACGTTCCGCATGGGGAATGCGTACCGCTCCGATCTGTGCCACCTGTGCGGTCCCGGTCTTTCCGGCTGCTTCCGTATGGGAAAGGGAACTACGGCGGGCGGTTCCAACCCCGGAGTGAAGCACCATACGGAGACTCTCGCGCAAGATCTCGAGATGCTCTTCATCGAAGGAGACTCGTTTGCGGATCGTGGGATGAAATTCAAACAGTGAATCCCCCGTCTGGGTCCGAATTTCATCGACCAGGCGCGGATAATACAGCTTACCGCCATTTGCGATCGCCGCGTAGGCCATGACCAATTGCAATGGCGTCACCAGGGTATCGCCCTGACCAATGATTGCATTGAGAGCAAATCCCCGCTGATACCCGTCGGGGTTATTTTCGTCGTACCAATCACTATCGACAATACGTCCCGCCCCCTCGCCCGGAAGTTGAATCCCGGTCCGCTCACCCAGACCGAGCGCCCGGGCCTGTTTTGCCACCGGGTCGATTCCGACTCGCTCTGCAATATTGTAATAATAGACGTTACACGACTGTGCCATCGCGGTATAAGCGTTGACCCGCCCATGGCCGCCGGCGCGCCAACAACCGAATCGATGTCCCCCCAACATATAATGCCCCGGGCAATGTACCTCGTCGTGGGCACTGTATCCGCCCTCCGTCAGGGCGGCCAGGGTACCGATGAACTTGAATACCGAACCCGGGAAAAACCCGCTCATCGCCTTGTCCACCATGGGACGAAACGGATCGTTGTCACTGCGCACCATCTCCATCGACGACAACTGACCGGACCACGCATTGGGATTGAAATGGGGTTTGCTATAGGTGGCCAAGACACTTCCGTCCCGGGGATCGACGGCGACCACCGCCCCGGCAGGGTAATCCCGGATCGCCTCGTCGATAATCACCATCAAATCGGCGTCGAGGGTCGTGACCAGATCTCGCCCCGCAATGGGAGCGATCTGCTGATATTCTCCGATCAAAAAGTCCGTCTCCGCCTCCCCCAGGCGATTACCCCGGGCATCAACGACCTTGCGCTCCAATCCCGGCGATCCGTGCAATACTCCCTCAAAGGATCGTTCCAGCCCCATCTGCCCCACGAAATCTCCGCGACGGTACCCATAGGGTTGCATCCGCCGTAGTTGATTCGGGCCCACCTCCGAAATATATCCCAATCCGTGAGCTCCCACGTGATGCAGCGGATAGTGCCGCTGGTGGTTGATGCGTACATTCACTCCCGGAAGTTGCATCTGGTGTTCCTCAATCCGCGCCACATCACTCCGGGCCGCATTTCGACGAACCACCACGTCCCCTCGACGCGCTTTGAGTCGGTCATGTACCCGCGTCCAATCCCGGTCCGTAAGGTGAAGAAACTCCTTGACCATATCGATGACCGTTTCATCGGCATTGGCCAAAAAGATCGCCGGATCAACCACGACGTCGAAAGAGGGACGATTCTTCGCCAATGCCACTCCATATCGGTCCAATATCTCACCGCGCGGAGCCTTTATCTCAACCTGGCGAATGATGTTTTGCGTACTCACTCGGTGATACTCTTCCCCTTCTACGATCTGCAAATGCCACAGGCGAAGCCCCAGGGCCACAAACGAAATCAGGCAGATGGTCAGCAGCCACAGATAACGTCTATGATATTTTTCAAATTCTCCGCGCCCTGCTCTCGTTGAACTCTGCTCTACCGCCATCGGGGTGGTCCCTGTCATCCGTTATCTCCCTTTCCAGACCGGACGAAAAGGAAAATCGAATCACCACAGTATCGAGTCGCCGCTCCACAAGTTCGGGGTGTCCCTTCGAGTGATTGCGGGCAGTACTGCGGAAATACTAGATCATATTACGGCGCACGGTGATTGCATCGACCGACTCCCAATAACCGGTCATAATTGCAGTCCCTTTTGCCCCCGATGAGGATCCATCATCTCGTCGAATCTGGCAAATGTTTTCCCGGCCAACACAGTCGCTACCGCAATGCATGCGGCAGCCACTGCACTTCGCCATCCAATGGCCGCCGCATCGATGTGCCCACCGTCGACCGCCATCCAATGCAGGGCCAGATACATCCACAGGCTATGCCCCAATGCGACGCCACCGGCTACCACTGCTCGAGCAATCCCCCACTGTTTTTGAAGATTCGGGCGAAATAGGTGCATCGCCACGAACACTGCCACCAGACCAGCGCTGTATATTCCGTAGGCACCGGCAACGAACCATTCGATCGGAACCAATAGCGCGGCCACAATTAACGCTCCCGTAACGAATTCGCGCTCGAGGCCAATAATCATCACAAGCACCAACGGCGTTTGCAGCGCCCACTGATCGATCGAAAATGCCTGCAGTATGGCGCCCTCGACCACCATCACCACCAGGGCTACTGCATATATCGCCACCGCAGGCATCTCGAGACCTTAATTCACATTGGTGATGACGAAGACTTCCTCGAGCCGCGAGAAGTCCACCGCCGGCTCGACGACCACCTCCTGAAACAACTCGTTGGCATCCGGTTGCGCAGCCACGACGGTCCCAATCGTTAGCTCCCGCGGAAATACGCCCCCCATTCCACTGGTCACCATCGTATCTCCCACACGTAATTCATCGCGCTCCGTCAAATAGGCCACCTTGGCTCGATAGTCCGCCTGGTGTCCCAACCCCTCCACAATGCCAAGGGCGCGATTGCGTTGGCTTACAGCATCGATGCGACTGCGCGGATCGGCGACCAATACCACGTCGGCATGGCCTTTTGACACGCGGTGAATCTGACCCACCACTCCATCGGCAGCCACGACGGGCATCCGGGGTTCCAACTCTTCGGTGGACTGCAGCCGGATTTTCAGGACCCTAAAATAGGGAGTGACATCGCGGCCGACGACGCGCGCCGGCGCCAACTCGAATTCAGGATGAGCGGTCTCCAATTGAACCAGCTCTCGAAGACGCGCATTTTCCTGAAGCACACCGATAAGACGCGTCTTTTCCTCCCGCAATCGATCGACCTCACGGCGCAATTCTTCATTCTCCTGCGCCAACTCAGTACGTCCCGTAAGCCGAGTCCAGATACCGCCAACCGTCCCCAGCGCGGCATGGACACCGGCTTGCGATGATCCGAGGACGCCACCGGTCATCTGCGTCGGCGCCGACGACGTCTCACCGATCTCCAACCCATCTGACGCCGCCACCATCCACAGCGGGATGACCACCAGGATGAAGAGGGCGATTTTTCGGCGATGCCGTTTGATCCAGGACAGCATGGACTCTCCGATCCGACCCGACGCATACGATTCAGTACGATTGCTCGGCGACCTCTTCGAGTAATTCCATCTCATCCAAGGTTTGACCACTTCCCAACACCACCGACGACATCGGGTCGTCGGCGATCAATACGGGCAGTCCCGTTTCCTCTCGCAACAAGATGTCGAGATTCTTCAGCAGCGCTCCTCCGCCGGCCAAAACAATGCCCTTGTCCACGATATCGGCCGACAATTCCGGAGGGGTGCGCTCCAGGGCAATGCGAACCGCCTCCACGATGGCATTGATCGGCTCCTGGAGGGCGTCGCGAATCTCATCGGAGTTGACCTCCAAGGTTTTGGGAAGTCCGGCCACCAGATCGCGTCCCTTCACATCCATCGTCATCACTTCTTCGGTGGGATAGGCGGTTCCGATGGTGCACTTGATCATTTCCGCGGTGCGCTCGCCGACCAATAAATTGTATTTGCGCTTCATATGCTGCACGATCGCTTCGTCCATCTTGTCCCCTCCAACCCGCGCCGATTGAGAATAGACGATGCCCGACAAACTGATCACGGCCACCTCCGTCGTTCCTCCCCCGACGTCGACAATCATATTTCCAGAGGGTTCGGCGATCGGCATTCCGGCACCGATGGCGGCTGCCATCGGCTCCTCGATGAGATAGACATCGCGCGCCCCGGCCTGGTGAGCAGATTCCCGCACCGCCCGTTTTTCGACCTCCGTGATTCCGTAGGGGACACAGATGATGACCCGCGGTGCGTATAATTTGCGCCGATTGTGCGCCCGCCCAATAAAATACCGGAGCATCGCCTCCGTGATCTCAAAGTCGGCGATCACGCCGTCCTTCATCGGCCGAATGGCGACGATACTACCCGGGGTGCGCCCCAGCATTTCCTTGGCCACCCGGCCCACCGCTTTGACCTTCTTGCCACCTCGCACATTCTTCTGCACCGCCACCACCGATGGCTCGCAACAGACGATTCCCTTTCCCTTGGCAAATACCAACGTGTTCGCTGTTCCCAGGTCGATGGCGAGATCGTCACTGAAAATCCCGAGGAGCTTATTGAACATGAGACCTGATTCCTCTGCTGACTACCCGACAACCCGGCGCCATAGACACCCCGAGTACGATATTGGTGCTTCCTATGCACATCGATTATTCACCAGGATTGGGTCAGACGCAAAATTACTGCTGCACATCGAAGTTTCACAACCACCATCCGTGGCCTCTGAGCGAGATCAGTTCAAGGCCGATCACGCCCCCCGTCACTCCAAAATCAAGATCCACATGGTGATTCCATACAACTGCGCTGCTAACAGACCATTCTAAGCAAGGGCAAGTCAAAACACCATTGCGCTTTCTCTCGCTTCCAGTTCGCAAACCCTGCCATAGGGGTCTGCAAATCAGTATGTACCCTGGGAATCAGTGCGGTTCAGCGAGGAGGCAAAGGCGTCCTTGTCAACCCCATGTCGACTCGTTAACATCCCCCGCCTTGATTGACCCGGTGGAATTTAACCGGAACTCACGCAGTTTGATTCCTCGAAGCCCCGAGATATGAGGGGAAATTGATTCCCCCGTTGGGCAGATATCGATTGGAATTACAGCAGGAGTAATCCCACATGCTCGAAAGAATTCGCCGCGGTACACAGAGCGGTCTCTCCTATATCTTGGTCGGCGTGTTGATCGTATTTTTCGCCGTCTTCTTTGGCGTTCCCGCAGATGGCTGCAGAGCCGGTGATGGCCAGCGTGTGTTGATGGCCAGTGTCGATGGCGATGACATCTATACGGAAGACGTCAACGCCATCTACTACCGCTACTTCGGTGGTCAGCGAACTGGTACCACCCAGGACGACCAGTTCTTTAGCCAACAGGCGGAGGCGCTCAAGGTGGTCATCACCACCTATCTATTGGCCGATTTAGCAAAAGAGGCCGGGCTGCGCGTCAGTGATGAGGAGTTTGCGCAATACATCACCGACCCCAACCGCAATATTGAATTTCTGAGCACCTACGGGCGGACCGGGCAATTTGATGGCCCCTTTTATGAACGATACGTCCAACACGGTCTGCGTGT
>SKPJ01000207.1 GCA_007119595.1 Myxococcales bacterium | reverse complement strand
TGGCGAAGCCGTTGAGTCCGTCGTAGCCCTCGGCATACCAGCCGTCGAGAATCGAGCAGTTGAGCACGCCGTTTAAGACCACTTTTTGGCCGCTCGTACCGCAGGCCTCCTGGGGGCGGCGTGGATTATTGAGCCAGACGTCGACGCCCTGCACCATGTGGCGGGCGATATTCATATCGTAGTCGCTCAAGAAGACGACGCGCCCGAAAAACTGGGGATCCGTGGTGCATTCGACGATTTTTCGGATCAGCGCCTGGCCGTGCTCGTCGGCGGGATGGGCCTTGCCGGCGTAGACGATCTGAATCGGACGTTTTTCGTCGCCCAGTAGATCTTTGAAGCGCTGCAAATCACTCATGATCAGATCGGCCCGCTTGTAGGTGGCGAAACGCCGGGCGAATCCGATCGTCAAAATATCCTGCTTCATTCCACTTCCGGGGGTGATCTGATCCTGTTTTTCTCCCCGCGGGGCGTCCTGAGTGGCCACCCGGTGGCCGATGAAGTTCAATAATCTGGCCTTGAGCACCTGGTGGGTCTCCCACAACTCACCGGGATCGACGTCGGCCAATCCAGCCCAGGCTGCGGGTTCCTCCATATGATGCATCCAGTCGGCGCCGAGGTGGCGGTCGTAGAGAGATTTCATCTCGCGGGCCAAAAACGAAGAGACATGGACCCCGTTTGTGATGTGATCGATGGGGACTTCGGACTGGCGCCGATGGGGCCACAATCCCTGCCACATCCGCCGGCTGACCCGGCCGTGAAGATGACTGACGCCGTTTCGGTAATCGCTCATCTTCATGGCCAATACGGTCATGCAAAATGGCTCGTCGGGGTCGTCGAGATCGATGCGCCCCAGACCGTGAAATCGACGCAGATCGAGCCCCAGGCGCTGACGCAGTCCATCCAATGCCTCGTCGATCATCTCCGGCGCAAATCGATCGTGTCCCGCCGGCACCGGGGTATGCGTCGTAAAGACCGTCCTTTTCGAGACTCGGTTCGTGGCCTCTGCAAATGAGATATCCTCTCGTTCCATCATCCGGGCGCATAATTCGAGGGTGGCAAATGCGCTGTGGCCCTCGTTGAGGTGATAGACGCCGGGCCGAATTCCGAGTCGGTCCAGCAGGGCCACACCGCCGACGCCGAGGAGGACCTCCTGGCGAATGCGGGTTCTCTGATCGCCGCCGTAAAGCTGGGTCGTAAGCTGGCGATCTTCATCGGGGTTGGTCGCGATGTCGCAGTCCAGCATCAGCAGTCGAGATCGGCCCACCGCCGCCTGCCAGACGTGCATGGCGATGCTTCGATTCGCCAACTCTACGCGGATCTCCAGCGGCTCGCCCCCATCGCCTTTGACCTTTTGTATCGCCAGGGCATTGACCCGGGTACGCCCGTAGTACTCGCGCTGCTGCCCCTTTTCGTCGATTCCCTGCTGGAAGTAGCCCTCGGCGTAAAATAGCCCGATGCCCACCAGGGGGATCGCCAGATCGCTGGCTGCCTTTAAATGATCGCCGGCCAACACCCCCAATCCCCCCGAATAGATCGGCAGCGATTCGTGGAGCCCAAATTCGGCGCAAAAATAGGCCACCGGCGCCTGATGCAGCGGACCGGCCAACATATTGGCCGGTGGTCCCGAGCTGTCGACGTAATTTCGAAGCCGCCTGGCCGCCTGTTGAATGCGGCTCGACAGAGCACCGCGGCGTACCCGTTCGGTGAGAACCTCCTCGTCGATGAGATCCAAAAAGGCGATCGGGTTTTGGTTGGTCTCCCGCCACAGGTCGGAGTCGATGGAGCTGAAGATCCGCCAGATGTCGGGGTGCCAGCACCACCACATATTGCCCGAGATCTGGCGAAGGCAGTCGATGAGCGTCGAAGTCGTAGCCATGAAAGCTCCCATTGAGAATACACGAATCATTCAGCGAGGAATCATGACCGCGATCACCGGTGGGAGCAAGGAGGCAAGCTCAAATCTTGATCTTGACCGCCGCCGGATGCAGCTTCCACATCGCCGGGAGTTTTCCCGGCTGTTCGCCGTCGCAATCGATGAGCACTTCCCGATCGGCGTCCACAGGACGCACGGCGACCTGATGGGCCCGATACCGCGTGACCTTGCGGGAACCGACGTGTTTTCCCTGGTAGACCTGGGGGAAGATCTTGAGCATTTCCGTCTTGCTCAGATCGCCCATGGTCACCACCTGAAAGGCCTTGTCGTCCAACTCGGCGCCCGGCGCAATCCACATGCCACCGCCGAAGTATTCGCCGATGGCGGCGATGACGTCCACCAGGTGATCCCGGACCTCCGTGGTGTCGTCGAGACGAACCTCGACCTCCACGTTTTGCCAATGCAAAAAAGCTCGAACGGTGGCCAATATAAAGCTCATGGTTCCGCCCAGTCCCTTCCAGGTGGAGTTGGCATATCGGTCCACCAGACCACTCATTCCAGCACAGGAGATATTGATGAAATAACGGCTCGCCAGCTCGTCCTGGTGGTCGATATAGCCCAATTGCCCGATGTCGACGGTACGCGTATGGCGGCCGCGAAGATGCTCGATATTCTCGGCGATGCCGCCCATCAATCCCAATGAACGGCGGTAATCACCGCCGGTTCCCAGCGGCAAAACGCCGAGCACGGCGTCCGGATTGATAGGCTGTGGTGTGGCGTCTGTCTTGGTGATCCAGCCGTCACTCTGGTGCTGAAAGTGCTCGTCGGGCTCCGGGTCTTCGAAGAAGCCGTTGAGCACCTCGTTCAAGGTGCCGTCACCGCCGACGGAGACCACCATCTCCCAGCCGGCGCGAAGGGCCTCTCGGGTCAGCAACGTGGCGTGACCGGGACCTTCGGTAAACGCAAAGTCGAGCTCCGGCAAATTGGCTCGAAGTAAGCGCTCGATGAGCGGCCAGTCCTCGCCGACGGTCCCCGCTCCGGCGGCGGGGTTGGCGATCACGAAGGTTCGATGATTGATAGAGGGGGAGGTCATGACTTCGCATGGGATAAAGACAAATCAGTACATCACAAATCAAAAACTCTTCTATCGCACAATGCTTACACAATGGAAGCATCTCGATGTCCCAATTGCGCAACAATTCAATGCTTGGCAATTCGGATAAATCATCAATTAGCACTCATATGCGAGGCATACGAGTTCGAGGATGGAGGTCACCAATTCGTCGTCCGTCGCCGAGTTCATGGCGTGGCGGCACATCGACGAGGTGGTCACCATGCGCCGGGCGTCGTCATTGCGATCGAGGGACTCCACCACCCTCTTCGCCGCCTCGCCGGAGGCCTCTGGCTCCAGCACGCGGTAATGGCATCGGCCGCCACAACAGGGGCTTTCCTCGTCGCTGTACGCCATCTGTTGCGGTGTGCTCTTGCAAATATGGGCCAGGATCTCAGCCACGGAATCGAGGGCATCGAGTTGACGGGCCACATAACAACTCTGGTGAAGCAGGGCGTCGTCGGCGTCCAGCGGATTTTCGGGGTCCCCAATATTGGGCAATTCTTCGGCGAGCAAGGTGAAAATATGGCCGATCTCGGGGTCCTCGGGTCTCGCATTTGCGGACCAACTGCTGTCGGAATGATTCCAGGCGGCGAGCGCCGGGCAATCCGTCCAAACCTGTTCCAATTCGTTCAACGCTGGCCATCGTTCATGTCGGCAGCTCTCGGTATCCTCGATTCCGGCAGCGGTCAGCGGAAAGCCACAGCACGGAGGTCGGTCGAAATCAGCGGAGCGCACAAGGCGCACTTTTTGGCCCGTGATCTGAGATAATAGTCGTCCGATGGGGGCGATGATATGCGGTCTGTGCTCCACGGTCGAACAATCGGGCCAATAACCGATGGTTGCCCCGGCGGCGAAGGGCGACTCGTCGATCTCGAAGGCGCTTTCTCCGTAGGGCGTATTGGACTCCTGGAAGCGCTCGTAGAGATCGTGATAGGCCTGGGGCAAAAAGCCCGATTTCACCGCCCATCGACGCGCTTGCCAAAGCGCGCGGGGAACATCGTTGTCGTGGGCGCAAAATGTCTGGCATCGGCGACATCCGGTGCAGTGAAAAAAGGTCTCGGCAACGTCGTCGTCCAAGGGCACCGAGCCGTCGGCGGCCAGTTCAAACAAACGCATCATCCCCCAGGGCGTCACCGTCTCCCGGCCCTCGGCGCTCGACGCCGGACAGGTAAATCGGCACATCTTCGGGCAATAGGTGCAATAGGCGGTCATGCGTTGGATGTCGGAACCGATATCGGGTTTGCTCATGGTCGACTCCGATGTTCAGGGGGCCGTTGCAGTGGCACGAGCGGCCAATCTGCCCAGCAGGTTTTGTTCGGTGGGTTGGTCAGCGCTGTTTCGGCGAGATGTTCTCCGTAGCGAACGAAAGCCTCCACCCGCCGCGGTGTCCAGGTGACGATTTCGACATCCGAGACGCCGTCGCCAAATAATGGCTCCGGGTCGTCTTGGAGTGCCGACGGGGTCAGCCAGATGACCCGGGTGCGTCGGGCGTCGGGATGGCTTCGACGGTCCGGGTGGCGCGCTTCCAGCCAGGCTCGCCGGGTGGAGGCGGCCTCCGTATCGCCCGTTTCGTCGGGGGCGCCGAGGTGTTCGGCGATCCAGTGCATGCGACTTCTCAGCAGTTGGCCCGGCGCCGTCAAGATCAATTGCAGCGATCTTCCGCTGTAGCTGTAGTGGACACAGGACGGCGTAATGCCTGCGCGAAATAGCTCTCTCATCTTCGTCGCGGCGTCGCACAGCGAACAGTCGTGATAGCGAAGCAGACGCTGAGCGACGGGGCGCCAGATCACGAGTGTGGCGTCCAAGATGGCTCCCCGAGCTCCGCCGGCGCCGATGAATTCGTAGCGCAAATCGGGACCGCTGGCCTTTCGGGGGGCCACCAAATAGCGGTAATCGCCGTCGGTCGGGGTGTGGGCGCCGATGGAGATGCAGCCATCGAGGAGTGCTCCTCCGCGAAGCACGGGAGGACCGGGACGGACTCGGGCCAGCATGCCGCCGATCGTCGCCGAGGCCGGATGGAGGCCATAGCGCTGCAGTGAAAACCCCTCTTGTTGGAGTGCCGAATGGAGCTCTTTCCATCGCATGCCCGCCTGGACACGGATCAGGCCGCTCTCCTCATCCAATTCATCGATGCCGTCGAGGTTCTCGGTGCGAATGACGATGTGTTCTTTTTTGGCTTCACTATCTTCGGAAAAGGCCCGCGAGTGCTGGCCGTCGCCCAGAATCGACCACGGTGTTTTTCGCTGGTGGAGATCGTCGAGGGCGTCACAGAATTGTTCCGCCGAGTCGGGCCGATACTCGGCGGTCGGAATCGGAAGCCCTCGCTTGCGGTAGTACTGCCGGGACTCGACGGAGCTGGAGCGCGTCATGGATAGACCTTGCCGGGATTGAGGATGCGATCTGGATCGTAGCGGTCCTTGAGGGTCTCGAAGTGCACGGGTCCACCGGCGTGATCGCGGTGGGTCCAGGGAGCTTTGGACTGACCAACACCGTGATGATGGGCGATGCTGGCGCCGGCGTCGGCCACGGCATCGAGTCCGGCCTTCCAGGTGGCCTCGTATTTTTCGAGTGTGGTGTCCAGATCGGGAGCGAAGCCGGCGAATGTAAAGTAGATCGAGCTTCCCTCGGGATAGACATGGCTAAAATGGGCCATCACGAAGACGTGGGGCCGAAGCGCGCGGCGCACTCCATCGTAGAGATCGCCCAGTCGGTCCCACGTCGTTGAGACCTCCATGGTGTCGACAAAGGCCCCGGTATCGAACATCGGCGATTGTTTGTAGGAGACGCTAAAGCGGTTCTCCAGCCAGTGTTCGCCCGGTCCCGTGCCGAGGTCGACGCCGTGGCGGCGAAAGATATCGAAGGCGTAGTCGGCGTCGTCGTCGACCAGATCGGTGGTCCCCTCGAATCCCACGACCAACAAGGCGTGTCCGGGCAAAACGTCGGCCAATCGATTGAGCAATAGGGGCTGACCAATGGCCCTTCCGAGCAAGACCCGCGTGGCATGGTCGACGGTCTGTTCCAGAGGCTTGTCGAATGCTCCCGGGAGCCATTTTCGAGCACGGCTGGCCAATTTTCGGGCCAGCGATGGAGCTTGCGGCGTCGACGAGACCGTTCCCTTTTTTTCGGAGCTCGCGATGAGGCTGTCCACCTCGTCATAGAGGCGAACCACCGTGGGGCGAAGACCCAGTTGCATCGTCTCTCGAATCGCCTCCAATGCCAGCTCTAGCTTTGAGAATTGAAAGCCCCGGTAGCGGCGTTTCGTGGGTCTCGGCTCGATGCGCATCAATCCCTCGGTGATCAATCCGAGGGTTCCCTCGTTGCCCACGAAGATCTCGTTGAGATCGCGGCCCGGATGATGGCCCGCCGTATCATTGCCTCGCTGGAGATCGGCGGCCGTATCGATCGCCTCTGCGCGGCCGGTGACCACTCGCATGGACAACACCATATCCTCGATTTTTCCATATCGACTGGAGTACTGCCCGGCGCTTCGGGCCGCCAAATAGCCCCCCAACGACGAGCAATACAGCGACGAGGGATAGTGCCCCATCGTCCAGCCGGCGTGGTTGAGATAGCGCTCCAGATCCATTCCGATGATGCCCGGTCCCGCTCGCACGGTGGCGTTTTCTTCATCCAATTCGATGAGGTCGTCGAGGCCCTTGAGATCGACGATGATCGATTCCTGGTCACCGATGGCGCCCCCGCAGACTCCGCTTCCCGCCCCGTAGGGCACGATGGGAGTGCCGGTCTGGCGCGCCCACTCGACGATTTCGACCACCTGGGATTCGTCTTGCGGCTGTACGATGGCCGACGCCAGGTGATGATGCAGGCGCCGTCCGCGCGACAAGATGATGCCCCGGGGCCAACAATCGTTTTGATACGCCAGCCGATCCGGAAAGGAAGTACGGACACGGCCGGAGCCGACGATCGATTCGAGCTGCGAATATTGAACCTTCGATAGCACGGCGGTAGGTCGATTCATGAGTCGCGCCTCGCCGGTTGTTGCTGAGAAAGCCAGGTATCGAGGGCTCGATCAAAGATATCCTCGAGACGCAGAAAAAAGTTCAGCAGGTCTTTGGTCTTCTGTTCTTGATCTGCGGAGTTGGACGCAAAAAAGGCGGCATCCAGCAGTCGGCCTACGGCCCTTTCGGCGACCACCTCCAATCGAGACAGAATATCGAGAACGATGGCCTGTGTGGTCTCGGAGCCGAGATGTTCGTCCCCTAATTTCAACAGATCCGTGGCGATGGGAATCGCCTCCTCGATACTGGGAAGAGTATCGCCGAATTCGCGAAGTGTTTCCATGAATTCGCCGACCAATTCTTCGGGCCATTGCAGCGCTTCGTCGTCGTCGAGTTGCTCGCGGATGGCTGCGCTCAAGGCCACCGCCCGGCCCCCGGCGCGCCAGGCGGCGGACAGAGCGGGTATCCAGGTGCTCAGTTGACGAGCCGTTCCCGGTATTGCCGCCGCTGACTTCACAGCGTTCTGTATAACACCGGGCAGATCGTCGACCGCTTCCGCATCGAACTCGGAATCGAGATCGCTCTCATCCGGTGGAATCGGGGTGTTTTCGTCGTCGGACACGGAACGCTCCACGAGGGGGGATTTAGCGGGGCAACAGTGATTGATGAGTCATGCCAAGAGATAAGGCGATGAGCCCGCGTTTTCAAGGGGCATCATCATTGGCAACAGGGCAGTTGCTTGGATCTCGGTACTCGATCTCGGTGCTCGTCCTCGGTGCTCGTCCTCGGTGCTCGGATCTCGGTGCTCGTCCTCGGTGCTCGGATCTCGGTGCTCGTGCTCGGTGCTCGTCCTCGGTGCTCGTCCTCGTTGCTCGTGCTCGGATCTCGGTGCTCGTGCTCGGATCTCGGTGCTCGTCCTCGGTGCTCGTCCTCGTTGCTCGTGCTCGGATCTCGGTGTTCGTCCTCGGTGCTGGTCCTCGGTGCTCGTCCTCGGTACTTGTCCTCGGGGGTTGGACGCTTCGTGTGAAAAATTGGAAAGATTCAAGGCTGGACGGCGATAATAAGCAGGGGGAAGATATTCGAAGTATCTATGTCTCGAACGCAGATACACCAGATCGAGGAGGCGACTCGTGTACTACTTCAATCACGAACAATTGGAATGTTACGCACTGGCTCGAGAGGTCGTTCGATGGCTTGAGGGAAAGAGTTTTCCGGCCGGTCGCTCGTCACTCAAGAAGCAAACCGAGCGGGCATCCGAATCGATGTTGCTTAATATGGCCGAAGGTGCGTCACGTTCTGGTAAAAGCAGGGCACATCACTTCCGCATTTCCCTGGGGTCTGCCGCCGAGTTCTGTGCCTGTCTCGACTTGCTGCCTCTCAAGGAAAGAGAAGAGCAACAACAAAAACTACGGCGAGTCGGCGCAATGCTCCACAAGTTGGTCAACTCCACATGACCAATTAAATACGCATGTGAGACCCGGGTCCCGAGTCAGAGCCCCGAGAACGAGCCCGAGCCCGAGCCCGAGCCCGAGAACGAGCCCGAGCCCGAGCCCGAGCCCGAGCCCGAGGCCGAGCCCGAGCCCGAGAACGAGCCCGAGCCCGAGCCCGAGCCCGAGCCCGAGCCC
>SKPJ01000233.1 GCA_007119595.1 Myxococcales bacterium | reverse complement strand
GGTCAAAGATATCGGCGGACCGCCCCTTGTCGAGCCCGGGGAAAACTGGCGAGATACGGATCTGGTGGTGGTCAGTGGAACAGACGAGACGCTTCAACAGATTCGACAGATGATGAGCGGTCGGGGCCGGGTCGTCGGCTACGGTCATCGGGTCTCCTTTGCGCTGGTCGTCGACGACAAACCGGAGTCAGTCGATGTGGCCACCATCGCCGACGCCCTGGCCACCGATGTGGTGATGTGGCGCCAGAGCGGCTGTTTTTCGGTGCGGGCGGTGCTATTTTGCGGAAGCAAGGAGCGACGCCGGGCCTTTTGTCGGAATTTGGCCCGGGCCATCGGCCGGCGAGAGCGTGAATGGGGGGCCGATGATGCTCCCGACGTGTTGCTCCAAGCGCGAGCCCAGGCTCTCGGGGTCGCCCAGATGCGCGGTGAGGTCTTTTGTGAGGGAATCGGATTCGTGCGCTGTGAAGATGCTCCGTTTACGGGACGGCAAGAGGCGATCAATTCCGTGACGGTCCACTCCGTTGACGATGTCGACGCCCTGCAACAGGTCGTCGATATCGCGGCGCATCAGATCCAGGGGGTGGCCCTGGCCGGAGCATGGAGAACCGAGGCCAACGCCTGGATCGACACCTTGGCTCGACTGGGCGCCACGCGGATTGCCGAACCGGGCACCATGCAGTGTCCATCTGCCCGGTGGTGGCACGACGGGCGGCCCAACGGCCTCGATTGGGCGCGCGTGGTGACCGTGGAATCACACTCCTGATGAGGCCCCCAATTTATCTAGTTCCCATCCGAAATTCATGGGGTTTCCGGATGGGAACTATCTACGTCGATTGGGCGTCGACGATCTCCTCGATGGTCAGACTGCATCCCCGAAGCTCGGCGTCCGGTGCGCGGCCCAGCAATTCTAGTCCACCATCGGGATGAAGGATTCCCCGGTCCGAGGTCTGAATGGCGAGGACGCTATCGACATTGGCAAGATCGACAAAACGGATCAATCCCCGTGAGTTTGGTTTGCCCAGTGGTTGCAAATCGATGGGATCTACGATCTGTATATCGAGCCATGGCGGGGCGTAGAAGTGGCCCGTGGCCTCGTCGCCGCAGACGAGGTGATCGCTGTAGGTCTGACTCGACAATTCGGTCATGCTGTATTCGCTCACGCAGCGGTGGCGAGCAACACCGAGTCGGGTGGTGAAGGCATCGTATAATTGGGGGCGCGAAAGATCTCGAAACCGTCCCTTGAATCCACCGGTCTCCATCAGGCGAGAACCATCGGGGAGCGTCCAGCTCTGGTCGAGTCGTTCAAAGACTTCGGCATAGGCGAAGGCCGTACCCAAGATCATGGTCGGTTGAGCCTCGGAGCAGGCCTGATCGAGGGCTTCGGCAAAGCCATCGACGTCGATATTCCACCGGAGCTCATCGTCGGGGGAGACGAAAAATGCGCTGCCGTCGTCGCCGTGTCGATCGACCAATTCACTGAGCATAAAGGACAGGCTGCTATCCGGTAGATCGGCGTGTGATGGGGCCAATACGAGCAATCGAAGGGTGGACTCGGTGGGATTGCAAAACCGTAGAAAAGTCGGGTGCAGCGATGCCCGATAGACGTCGAGGGTCGCAAAATGGTGTTCCCCTCGCTCGCCACCGGTGGTGCCGCTGGTGCGAAAGGTCTGTGAAGGACTCTGGCCGGCGAAAAGATGGAGCACTTTAAAAGCATCGGTAGCGACGGCGGGGATGGTCGTGGCATCCGGTTCGTCGTCCGGCGAAATGCCCCGGCGCTCACAAAAGGTGCGATATGTGCGCTGATGGGTATACTGGTGGGCAAAGACCGCCGCGCAGAGGGCATCGAATTTGTCTCGCGGCCAGCGCAGCGCATCGCGATTGGGGTCCCACTGACCGATGGCGTCGATGATTCGTCGGTGAACGGACATAGAGTATGCAGGTGGTTCGATGGCAGGTGAGCGACACAGCGTCGAAACGAGCAGGCGGGTAGGTTTAACATGGTGTTGATGGCCCGAAAACTACATGTTGTCCTCGGTGGAAATACGATCGTGCGCAATGTCGATTTTTCTATCGAGGAAGGTCAATTGATCGGTATCTTGGGACCGTCGGGCTCGGGAAAGACGACGTTGTTGCGGGCCCTATCCGGATTTCGCCCCGCTCAAAAGGGACGGGTCGTCTTCAAGGGACGCGATCTCTACGAGAATTTCGAGGATCTCAAACAATCGATTGGCTATGTGCCTCAGGACGACGTGGTGCCCCGATCGCTCAAGGTGGAGAGGGCGTTGGGTTATACCGCGGAGCTTCGGCTTCGAGAATTTTCTCCGGAGGAGCGAAAGGGGCGCATCGACGGAGTGATTCGGGCCCTCGGTCTTTCCCAGAGCCGCAAACAGCGAATCTCGAAACTCTCCGGAGGACAGCGAAAGCGGGTCAGCGTCGGGATGGAATTGATAAGCCGCCCGGAATTGATCTTCGCCGACGAGCCCACCAGTGGCCTCGACCCGGCGCTGGAGCGCTCGTTGACCGAAACCCTCAAGAAATTGGCCGACCAGGGCCGGGCCGTCGTGGTGACGACCCATATTATGTCGTCCTTGGACGTCCTCGACGCGATCTGTGTGCTCGATGAGGGTCAATTATGTTATTTCGGCCCCGTCGATCGCATCAAACCATTTTTCGAGGTCGACGACATCATCGATATTTACTCCCAATTACAGAACAAACCGGTCGATCATTGGCAACGAAAATACGAGCGAAGTGGTCTTCGCGGCCAGTATCTGTGAAGCTGGATCTTGGATTGATGGCCGACATTCACCTGAAATCTTGCGGAGAGTAAAGTGGAGGAAAAGCCAGACCAGCAGTCCGAACAAGACGAAGGGCTCTTCGATCGCTACCAGGCATCGGTGCTCTCCGACCGCTATCTGGAGATGGTGCTTGCGGATTGGAAGAATACGGGACTTCTGTTGTTGCAGGCGCCGGTATTGGCGCTGATGGCGGTCATGGTGTGGCAAAATGTGGAGCGGACGACGCCCACTTTGTATTTCGTGATGGTCCTGTCCATGTTCTGGATAGGCTGTATGAACGCCTGCCGCGAGATCGTAAAGGAGAGAGAGCTCTTTTTGCGCGAGCGGATGTACAACCTCGACGTCGCTCCCTATCTGTACAGCAAGGTCCGGGTGTTGGGATTGGTGGGGATTGTGCAGGTCGGCCTCTACGGGATGATCGTGGCCCAGTCCATCGACGTCCGGGTGCCCATCGGATGGCTTTTGTTGAATCTCTTGGCCACCGTGATGTGCGGCACCTGTTTGGGCCTTTTGATCTCGGCAGCCGTAAAGCGCAGCGACTACGCCGTCGCCTGGGTGCCGCTGGTGATCATTCCCCAGATCGTATTCAGTGAATTTACGATCCCGGAGGACCAATTTCAGGGGGCCAGTGAGATCATCTTTCGCCTGATGCCGTCGCGGTGGTCCTATGAGAGTTTGATGGAATTTGGCGATACCAATGTGCAATATCTGGCCGGTGCCGGGTATCTGATGCCCGTGATTGGCTATTGCGCGTTATTTTTGTTGATCGCCTATCCGATCCTGCGGATGCAAAAATATTGATCCGTCACAGGCGGGTCATGATCTCGATGATTCGGTGTACCACGACGAAAGGCCATTCGATGTCGAAAATAAGATATGTCGAGGATAAGACGGGATATGGTATGCGATGGAGCACAGTAGATGGCCAGTGAGGCAGATCGATATAGATCGTGGAGTTTGCACCTATGGGCGGTGGCGGTGCTGTTGGTCGCCGCCGCACTGGGGCCGCTGATCTATTGCCTTGGTTTCGGCGAATTGGCGTCCGCACAAGAGGCGGGATGGGGCGTTTGTCTGGAGAGTCATCCTCTGCAATTTCCGGCGACGATCTTCGTGGCCGGATTGGTGGCGATACTGGCCGGCGTAATTTTGCGGATTCAGGCACAGCAGGCACAAGAGCAAGCGGAACGAGTACGCAAGCGCCGGGAGCGGGCCGTGCAACAAGCGGGTCGCGAGGCCTCGCGCACTCCCCGGCTCGACAAGCATACGCTAAAGGGGATCAAGCGCGTTGTCCCCGATGAAATCGATGTCGAGGACGACCTCGATCTGGAACAAGACTCAGATCCCGAGCTTGAGGAGATCGTCGAAAAGGAAGATCCAGATTCGGTGATGGCGTTTTTGCAGGAGGAGCAACAGGCGCAGGCCCTGCGCCGTGATGTCGATTCCGATTCGGAGCATCGAGCAAAAAAGGGATTGGCCTCATCTGGAAAATACTACGTCCCACCGGGATTGGAGGGGGCCCCCGTATTGTATCTGGAGCCCGATGTGGCGCCAGGGGAGGTCGATGAGCTCGAGAAATATATCGACAATCCCAACCGTCCCTTCGGTGATGTCAATCAGGCCCTTCGCCAGGCGTTTCGCATCGTGTTGAAACAGAGCACTCCCGTCGTGGTACGGGCAAAGCCCGGTGTATATCAGGCGGCAGTGGAGATTCCCGATCGGGTCACCGTCATCAATCATCGGATGCCGGCGTCGGCATCCGTCGATCAACGGGTGGAATGGCTGCGAGGGCAAGACGATATCGACCACCCGGAGCGAGTGACCTTTTTGGCCCCCAGTGATTCGGAGTTCGGGGTGCGGGTGATGCCGGGGCGAAAGCAGGGACTCTTTGGGTGTCACGTCGTCGGACGGCGCGGTGTGGCCCAGACCGGGCTTCGGGCGAAGGAAAATATGGCATTGGCCATCGTCCATTGTGCGTTCGAGACCTGCTCGCGGAGCGGGGTCGAGGTCGCGGACAGCGGCGAGGACCTGGACGGTCGGCGCGTCCAATTCGTGGGCTGTGTGTGGCGAAATAATTCGGCGGTGCGCCGTGGAGGTGGGCTGGTTGTTGAGAATAGCGCGGTCCGTATTGAGGCATCTATCTTCGACGGAAACCGGGCCCCCCGAGGGGGAGCGATCGCCGTGGCCGATTCGAAGATACCGCTGATGGTGCAGAGAAGTCTGTTGCAGCGCAATCGGGCCGTCGCCAATGACGTTCCATCCGCCGTGGACGTCATGAAACTAGAGAAGTGGAAGTCCATTGAAGGGGTCGGTGGGGCGATGATGGTGGAAGACGGATTGGTACGGGTGGTGGATTGCGTAGTGGAGGGCAACGACGCAGCCGTCGGTGGCGGCGCGATCGCCTCCCTTGGGGGACGGGTGGTGATCAAATCCACCGGTGATGAGCGCGGGGTCTGCAAGGGCAATCGCGCCTGTGCCGGTGGCGGACTACTCGCCGTAGGATGGCCCGAAAGACCGGCTCTGATTCGCATAAAAGAAGTTCAGATCATCCAGAACTTGGCGAAGACCGTCGGCGGCGGTGCGGCGGCCATCGGAAATGCAGTCCTTCATTGCGAACACGTACAGGTGGAGACGAACCGCGCCGAAGGTGGAAAGCGCGGTGTCGGAGGCGGTATTGCAGCCTGGCGGGGAGCGGCAGCCAAGTTGATCGGCGGAGAAGTCGTCTCCAATCAGGTCACCGGCGGAGGCGGCGGCATCGCCGTGCTCAATGGATCGTTGATGCTGACCGGCCGATGCGCCGTCAAGAGAAATCGCTGCAAGGCGAAGACCGGAGGCGGGGGCGTGCTGGCGTTGACCACGGCGGACCGTGATCTGGAGCGCTATATCGGCCAACAGGGATTTTCCCTTCCCTTCAAACTCAAGATCGAACGGGTTCGCATTACCTTGAATGACGGTGCTGGCCCCGGCGGGGGATTGCGCGCGGGAAATCTGGTCGATGGGGTGACATTTCCCCTCGCCGTATCGATAAATCCCCCGGAGTGGATCACCGGCAACGAGACCGGCGCTGACCAGCAGTTGGCCGAAAATATATGGATTCAATGGGCCGGCGAACTTCGGGTCAACGACGATGCGCCGAAGACCATCAAGCTGGCGTTGAAGTAGGGCTTGGTTTGTTTAAAAGCAGAGCTTCCGTCATGGAATTGCGCAATTCTTCGGTGGAGCCCAGGTGATAAAAATGCTCCCGTGTACGCTCCGTAGCCCAGCTCCAATCTTCGTCGATATGTTCGTTTTTTCGGTGTTTGTTTTGCTTCCACATCGACAGGGCCATCGCGCAGGGTAATTGGCGGGCACGGCGGGCCAACTCGCGGGCCTCTTTGTCTTCCCACTCCGTATTGAAATAGCCGGTATGACGACCGATATAGGGCGGATCGAGGTAGACGAAATCATCGCTTTCACACTCCGCGAGGGTCTTGCGCCAGTCGCAGCATTGAAAGCGCCAGTCCTTGCCGTCCATGATATCGGCCAGATGTTGGACCTGATTGGTGATGCGTGTGACGTAGGCTTTTCGGAATCGATTCGGCTTGCGGCAGAAAGGGACGTTGAATCCGCCCTTTTGATTGAATCGAATCATGCCGTTGAAGCAGGAGCGATTCAAGAATAGAAAATCCAAGGGGTCGCCGGTTTCGTTGAACCGTCGGCGCACCTCGTAGTAGTAGGATTCGTCGGCGCCCGGACCGGTCTGGCGCAGTTTTGCGCCCTCCCGCTCCAGATGTTCGCGGACCGTAGATGCCGTGATCTCATGGGTGAATATGCCCCGGTACAATGCGATGATATGGGGATTGACGTCGCTCGCCAGCGCACGGTCGGGAGCGGCGTTGAACAGCACGACGCCGGAGCCCAAAAAGGGCTCCACCCAGCGCCCGTCACCGCTCCACTCGATGGAGTCGAGGATGAAGGGAACGAGCTTGGTCTTGATCCCCTGGCATTTGACGGGGGGCACGAAGGTCTTATCGACCGCTTTGGGCAAAAAGGACATAAAGTCTTATTCAAGACTCTTGAGAGCTTCGGCCTGATGATGGGCGATCAGAGGTTCGATGACCTCGTCGACGTCGCCGCCGAGGACGGAGTCGAGCTGGTGGGTGGTGAAATTGATGCGGTGATCCGTGATGCGTGATTGCGGAAAATTATAGGTGCGGATGCGCTCGGAGCGATCGCCGGAACCGACCTGTCCGCGGCGCTCGGCTTCGCGCTCTTTTCGCTGTTGCTCGCGCTCGTGTTCCAAGAGGCGAGCCTGAAGCACCTTCATGGCCTTGGAGCGGTTTTTGTGTTGGCTCTTCTCATCCTGACAGGTGACGACGATGCCCGTCGGCTCGTGGGTGATGCGCACGGCGGAATCGGTGGTGTTGACCGACTGCCCACCGGGTCCGGTGGCCCGATAAAAGTCGATCTTGATATCCTGATTGCGCACATTGACCTCTACGTCCTCCGCCTCCGGCAAAATGGCGACGGTGACCGCCGAGGTGTGGATGCGACCCTGACTTTCGGTGTCGGGAACGCGTTGTACGCGGTGAACACCGGCTTCGTATTTGAGCCGGCTGTAGACCTGGTTTCCCTCGATGAGAGCGATGATTTCCTTGAATCCGCCGCGGTCGGTGCGGTTGGCGCCGACGACGTCGACGTTCCAGCGCAACCCCTCGGCATAGCGGGCGTACATCCGGAAGAGATCGGCGGCAAAAAGCGCCGCCTCGTCCCCGCCGGTGCCGGCGCGGATTTCGAGGATGATATTTTTGTCGTCCAGCGGATCCCGCGGCAGCAAAAGCTGTTTTAGGGTCTCCGTCAGCTCTTCGCGGCGCCTCTCGAGGGCTTCGATTTCGTCGCGGGCCATCTGGCGGATGGCCTCGTCGTCGTCGCCGAGCATGGAGCGGTTTTCCTCGATCTGGGCTTCCACGTCGCGAAAGTCGCGATAGGCCGAGACCACCTCGTCGAGGTGAGCGTGCTCGATGGACAACTCGCGCAGCCGGTCCGGATTGGAGGCCAACTGCGGATCGGCGAGTTGGCTGTTGAGCTGCTCGTAGCGAGCTTCCACTTCTTGGAGCTTTTGAAACATGATCGTTTCGCCATTAGCCACTCATGGAGTTCAAAAACGCCTCGTTGCTCTCGGTTTTCCCGAGCTTGTCGAGGAGAAACTCCATGGAGTCGACCACGTTGAGCGGGTGCAGAAGCTGGCGCAAAATCCAGACCCGGTTGAGCTGATGATCGTCCATCAGCAACTCTTCTTTTCGGGTGCCGGAGCGATTGATGTTGAGGCATGGGAAGATGCGCTTTTCCATCAATTTGCGGTCTAAGTGAAGCTCGCTGTTGCCGGTTCCCTTAAACTCCTCGAAGATCACTTCGTCCATGCGGCTGCCCGTTTCGATGAGGGCGGTGGCCACGATGGTGAGGCTTCCGCCTTCTTCGATATTTCGGGCGGCGCCGAAAAAGCGCTTCGGTTTGTGCAGGGCGTTGGAGTCCACACCACCGGAGAGGATCTTTCCGGAGGGCGGGACCACCGTATTATAGGCCCGAGCGAGGCGGGTGATGGAGTCTAAGAGGATGACCACGTCTCGTTTGTGCTCCACGAGGCGCTTGGCCTTCTCGATGACCATCTCGGCGACCTGAACGTGGCGCTCGGCAGGCTCATCGAAGGTGGAAGAGACGACCTCTCCGTCGACATTTCGCTTCATGTCGGTGACCTCCTCGGGGCGCTCGTCGATGAGGAGGACGATCAGGGCGATGTCGGGATGATTGGCG
>SKPJ01000528.1 GCA_007119595.1 Myxococcales bacterium | reverse complement strand
GGGCCAGCGACGGTCGAGCTCGTCGAGGGCGGGTGGAGGTGGCACACGGAAGCTTTGAGACGCCAGCATTCATGCCCGTGGGAACTCGGGGAACCGTCAAGGGGCTGACCCCCCGGGATCTACGAGAGACGGGATCGGAGATCTGCCTCGGTAATACCTATCACCTCGATATTGCTCCGGGACCGGATGTGGTCGAAAAGATGGGTGGATTGCACGGGTTTATGGGGTGGGATGGACCGCTGTTGACGGACTCCGGTGGGTTCCAGGTGTTCTCGTTGCCCAAATTGGAGATCACTGAGCGGGGGGTGACGTTTGAATTCGAAAAGGAGGGACAGGCCATCGAGCTTACGCCGGAGCGCAGCATGGCCATTCAGCAGTCACTCGGCGCCGATATTATCATGGCTTTCGATCACGTGGTGGCCCATCCGGCGGAGTACGACGAGGCGGAGCAGGCCGTGTATCGATCGGCCCGGTGGCTCGAGCGCTGTCACAGAGCAAAGAAGAGAGACGATCAACACCTATTCGGGATCGTACAGGGCTCGGTGTACGAAAAGTTACGCCGATTGTCCGTGCAAATGACCTGTGCCCAAGATCTTCCAGGTTTCGCCATCGGCGGACTCTCCGTGGGCGAGGGTCATCAGTTGATGATGGAGACCATTGATATGACCGAGCCCCTGATGCCGGAGGATAAGCCTCGATACCTGATGGGCGTGGGCTATCCGGAGGATATTGTGGAGGCCGTTCGGCGGGGTATGGATATGTTCGACTGCGTGATCCCGACCCGTTTTGCCCGCTCCGGTGTCGCATTTACCCGCCGGGGGCGAATTCGGGTGACCAACAGTCGCTACGGAAGTGATAAATTTCCACTGGACGCAAACTGCAATTGCTACGCCTGTCGCCATTTTACGCGCTCCTATATCAACCATCTGATCAACTCCAAGGAGTTGCTCGGTTCGGTTCTGGCGACACTGCATAACGTGACGTTTTATCAGGACTTGATGAAGACCATTCGCCGCTCCATCGAAGAGGGGGTGTTTGACCTGTTCCGGCGAGCGTTTCTCGACGAGTATCTCAGCGACAGTAAAAGGACCGAGATCGGTCTGGCTGCCGAGATCGAAGGGGCCGATCGAGCAGCTCTTCCCTGGAATACGGAGCACTCCGTGATTCCCCCGACCGGGATCGCCGCCCATCGCGAACGGGCGGGCCGAACGGAGCCTATCGTCCCCCCCGAAGAGCGCATCGAGAACAGAAAGCAACTCGGGGGAACGGACTGAGCATCACAGGGCCCATTTTTTGGCCAGGGCGCACAGATCTCCATCGACGGCCTCAAAATCGGCGCGCAACTCGTCGGCCCAGCTTCGACCCGAGCGCAGTCGATCCCTGACAGGGGTCAAAAAGTCGGTTTCCGGCTCGTGATCTTCGTCTCCGGCGATGCGGTCGAGGCCGTTGGCGGCGATGTCGAGCAAGTCGTTGCCCAGATCGGCGACCGGGCCGTATGCCGACTGGCCGTGAATCCCATCGCGGTAGCAGATCTCGATCAATTCGCGATGCTCGGCTTCCACCAGGGGATCGAAGAGGTCGATGACCTGCGAGCGCGCCGTAGAGTCGTAGAGAATTCCTTTCCAGAGGGCCGGGAGTGCCATCACCGCCTCTCGAGGTCCACCATCGGCACTTCGGACCTCTACGAATTGCTTTAGACGCACGTCGGGAAAGCTCGTCGAAAGGTGTAGTTCGAAGTCGGCGATGGTCGCCCGATATTGCTCGTGTCCTCGCTCGATAAAGTCGCGAAAGGAATGGCCCGACAGGTCGATCAATTGGCCCTGTCGTTGAATGAAAAACATCGGTACGTCGAGGACGTACTCCAGATAGTCCTCATAGCCCCAGTCGGTGCGGTACATAAACTCCGGTACCCCCGTGCGATCGGGGTCGGTGTGGTTCCACCAGATAAAATTGCGGCGCGATTGAAAGCCCGTATCGCTGCCGTTTTGGATGGGGCTGTTGGCGAAAAGCGCGCCCACGACGGGAGAGGCCAGTACGGCGGTATGAATGAGATCTACGGCGTCGGATTGAGAGCAATAATCGAAATTGGCCTGGATGGTACAGGTGGTCTTCATCATCCAATGGGCCATCTCACCGCGGGTCGGTAGATATCGGCGCATGATGCGATAGCGCTCCTTGGGCATCCATGGAACATCTTCCGGTTCGACGGCGGGATTCATGCCCCAGATAGTGAAATACACCTCGTCGCCGGCGATCTCTTTGATCTCGTCGATATGCTCATCAAATTCGGCAGCGATCTCGAAGATCGTGGGGGCGACGGCGCCGGATAATTCGAATTGACCTCCCGGCTCCAGGGTGATGGAGCGTCCATTGCCGACGACGGAGACCAGTTGGCCTCCGTCGAGTGGAGCTCGGTTCCAATGCGATCGCTTTGCCAGAGCCTCGAAGATATCACCGAATCCTCCCGGTTCTTCAAAGGAAAGCATCGAGCCGTCGCGACGACGGATGACGAATTTCTCGTGCTCCGTGCCGATTCCGCGCTGATGGGGTTGTTTTTCCCCCTGCCGGAAGTAGTCGATGAGCTGACTGCGATCGGTTACCGGAACAGAGGCGCTAGATTGGGCAGGGGACATCGGATACTACTCTCGTGGCTCGGAGACGAATGCAGGTGGCGTAGAAAACTCGGGAAAGGGCAGCGCTTGGATTCCACTGCACCACAGGATCATCAATACGCGGAGCAACATTAGTGCAGTGGTTGCGGAATACGCAAGCGCTCGTATTGCCTACATCCACGTCGGTGTCGAGGATGGAGCGTTCACCCAACCGCCGCCGAGGCCGTAGGCGCCCGGCCTTTCATTGCGGGGTGGCTGTGGTTAAGATTGCTGCGATGAAAGAAACGCCTCATCTAACCGAACTGTACGTCTCGGCGGCTGAACGCACCATCTTTTGGTCGCCCCACACTTGAATTGGGTCGCCCCTCACTTGAAGTAGTGATACGACGCCTGCACTCGGGTTGACCTGAAATCTGGCGCTATCACCTCGCCGGTGCCGCATTTGAGTTAAACGACGAAGCGTGTAGCGAATTTTGTGGAGGTTTCATGGTAGGTATCCAATTAGTGGAGAGTCGGTGGCCGCAGCTTATTGCGTTGTCAGTGATCGTGATCTGGGTGGCGGGATGCTCCACTGTGCCCGGGGGGCTTGATGGGGACTATGCATTGGCGATCGATACCAGTCCTCCAGCGCAGGTGGAGGGCCCGCCCCAGTTGCTGCGCGGTGATGATGGATTGTTGTACATCGCCGGAGAATTCGAGCAAACGCCGGTTGCGGGACAGGTGGTTTTCGGACGTTATGACGGGGAGTGGCCGCTGCAGGAGATGGAGCCCCCGGCGCTCTTTGCCGGCGAGGTCATCGAGGTGTTCAGTGAAGAAGTGGCGCGTATCCACGGGCTATTTGAATTTCCCGATGTGGAGTACGACGAGCTGAGCGTCGAGCTGGCCGATGGGCGCGGCGACGAACCGATGGGTAAAGGCCTGGGCGCCGTGGAATCCGTGGAATCCGATGAGGAAGCCACGCGTGTGGGACTTCCCCTGGGCGATGAGTCGGGCATTCAAGACGGGGATTTATACGGACTCTTTCAGGGCTACGGTCCAGGCGATTCTTCATCGATGGCGCAATTGACCCGGAGGTTTGTCAGCATTTGCGAGGTCGATGAGATTGAATCGGAGCACAGTCGCTGTACAGTGCGTCGCGGACATCCAGACCATCCGGCGGGGCCGGATATCGAGGAGGCCGACACCGCGATTTTTCTGGAGCCCCGGTTTTCAGCAGAGCCCCGAATGGGACGGGTGAAGCTGTCATCATTGGAGGATGAACAACTCTTCGATCGAATCCACGACCAGTTGGGGAAGTATTTCGAGCGCTATCCCGATGGCGCGGTGGCCGTGGAATCATTTGGGAAGAGCGTCGATGCCAGAGATGCCGACTTTCATCGCTGGAATCGACGAGCCCGCACCAACGATCCGGCGACCCTGGTGGGTTTGAGTCTCGTCGACCATGGCGGTGAACAACACCTGTTCGTCAACTATACGGGGCTCAGTACGGCCGTAGGCCCTGGAATGGTTGCTGCCCCCCCGGAGGGAGGAGTCGATATGGGACCGCCCGACGAACTCACCGACGAACAGTTAAAGGGATTGGGGGCGATGCTCATGGGGGCGATACTGGTCTATCGAGGACAGACCGCGGAGGCGTTGGCCCATCTTCACAGCGCATTGGGCGATCCGGGGCTGAGTGGAAAGTGGCGGTGGCATACGCGCGACCAATACGCCATGCGTTGGGGAGCGCTGGATCGCTTCGAGGAGGCGTTCTGGTTAATTCACGAAGACGAGGCTTTGGCCCGTGCCAATGAGGACGAACAAGCCTACTACAACGCCCTCGGGACTCGTGTGCGACTCCATGATTTTGTCGACCAGCACCAGCGGGCCTACGAGACGGCAGCGAAATATTTGGATTCGCGCGTCGATGACACCTCGACGGCGGGATATCTCTCGGCCCAGGCGATGTATGGTGAGATGGCGCTGCACGTCGACGAGATCGGCAAGGCTGAGCAGGTCGTCGAGGAGTTGATCGAGCGCTGTCCCGACGGATGCTCCGGCGATTTGATCGCTTTGCTCGCCGGAATCTACTGGGCAGCAACCGAAAAGGCCCCGGATCTTCAAGACCAGATCGTTTCCGTCATGGTCGACGTCGGCCAGCAGGGGGAGAGGACGACGCTGGCGAGCGCCCGGATGTTCGAGGGATGGACCTTTATGCGCGATCGCGAGTTGGAGTGGTCGTTGGTGGCGTTTCGAGAGGCTCGCCGCCTCTTCGATAATCAGGACTCATCCTATGGTACGGCCCGCGCTGAATTCTATCTGGCGCTGACGCAGATCGCCCGAGAGGAACCACAGGATGCCTTCGACCGAGCCCTGGAGGCCCTCGAGTATATGACCGAGGTTGGCGATTACCGCTCGATGGTCCGCATCTATGAGCGGCTGGCTCAACTCTACGTTGAGATCGATATGAGTCGTCCACCCCAACCGTTTTTCGGAGCCGCAACGAGGGTGTTGCGGGCCGGCCTTCAGGCGCAGCTTTCCACCGGTGATTACGGAAAAGCAGCGGAAGCGGGCTTTGGTTACGGTCATTTTTTGTTTCAGATTGGTAATGTAGACGAAGCGCGATTTACTCTGCAGCGATCGGTGTGGCACGGTCTGCGTGTTGCCCGCTTTGATATGGTGTCGTTGGCCCATCTTTTTTTGGCTCTTATTGCCCGGACCCAGGGAGATATGGAACTCTTCGAACAAGAAATCGAGCGGGCCCAGATGATGGCGGATATCGCCGATGATCCCCACATCGACGAGCTTATCGACAGCGTCTTGTCCTCACCGGAGGATCGAGAGGACCCGACACAATTGTTGTGATGATACTTTTGGGTAGTTCCCATCGGGAAATTAGGTCGGCTGAGTCGATTGGCGGAGCACGATGAAGACATCTCCTCATATCTTTCGAACGAAACCTCATCTGGTACCGAAGGTATGGGGTGGACGGCGATTGTCGACGGTATTCGGCAAGACTCTCGATGGCGATCGCCGCTATGGCGAGTCCTGGGAGGTCGCTGATCTGGACGAGGGACAATCACGAGTGGACTCCGGTCCACTGCAGAGCCTTCCACTGCGGGCACTTGCCGAGGGATGGCAGCGGGCGTTGGTGGGGCGGCACTCACCGCGGCCCGATCGCTTTCCATTATTGATTAAATTGTTGGATGCAGGCCAGGATTTGAGTGTTCAGGTTCATCCCGATCGGGATGCTGCACAGGAAATCAAAGGGGCGAACAGCAAAGAGGAAACCTGGCTTATTCTGGATGCTGATGACGGGGCGCAGATCATCCATGGCTTGAATGAAAACGGGATCAGTGCGAGCGACTTTCGGCGCGCTGTCTCCGAAGGAATGGTGGAGGAATTGTTGCAGCGGGTGCCGGTTAAGCCGGGTGACGTCATCCACGTCGAGCCGGGAACGATCCATTCCATCGGTGCCGGTGTGGCGTTGCTCGAGATTCAAGAACCCTCGGACACCACATATCGCGTCTACGATTATGACCGGCCTGGCTTGGACGGACGCCCACGCCAGCTACATTTGGACCGCGCTCTGCAGGTAGCTTACCTGAATCGCTCGGATACGATCGTCGAACGCCCGAAGGCGCCAACGGAGGATGTCGACGTGTTGGCCGATATTCCGGCCTATCGAGTGGAGCGGTTGCAAGTGGGCTCGGCGAAACAATTGGCATGGAGTGTCGATCCCGACTCTCCGCAGGTGTTGCACTTATTGAAGGGTAAAGTGGTGATCGAGGATGGGATCGGGGGGGAAGTGCAGCTCAGCCCCTTTGAGACCGCCGTAGTGCCTGCATTGGTGGGGGCGGTCCGAATGGAGGTGGTCGAGCCCTGTGAGATCGCAGTCGCCGGACTGGCTGTCGAGAAGTTGGTGCGCAACTTGCGCAATGACGGCTCCGTACCGGCGATCATCACGGATCGAGAAACGCCTCCTGTTGCAGACGGCGGCTGAAAGTAGAGTGAAATGAAAAAAAGACCCCCGCACTCCTGAGAAGGAGGGCGGGGTTTTTTCATCCATCGGATGGCCGGGTCGCTCGCATTCGATCAGAACTGGAAGGGGAAACAAAGACCGTCGATACAGAAGCTACCGCTGGGACAGCCGCCGCCGAGGGGATCATCGATGGAGAGCTCACAGCCGGTGCATATAAAATTACCATCACAGGTGAGGTCGCCGTCACAGGTGCAATCGGGATTACAGAACCCGCAGCCAAAATCTCCGCCGAGCCCTTCGCACTGACCATCTTCATTACAAAATTGTCCCTCTGGACAACTATCCGCGGGATCGGTGGGATCGCAGTCGCCACCGGTTTCCGGCGCCTGACATTGGCCGCCCTCGCAGGAATATCCGGCTGGACAGTCACCGGCGTCACTACACCCACCGGGATCGCCGCAGAACCCATCCACGCATGCATCCGTACCCGTGCAGTCGCCGGAGCCGATACATTCTACACAGCATTCCTGAACACAGTACGGAGTATCACCGGTACAGGTGCCCGGTTGGCCGGGGTCGCAGGGCTTGCATTCGTTGGGATCGGGACCGGTACCGCCGTTTCCACCGGAGTCGTCTTCTACACAGCTTCCGTTGGTGCAGACGAAACCGTCGAGGCAGTCAATTTCCACCATGCACTCCACACACTCGCAATTTTCGGCGTCGAAAAGAGGTGTTCCACCGGTGCAGTCTTCCTCCTCAATTTCGCAGGTGATGCCTCCCGAGTCGTCAATGCACTCCCCATCTTCACAGATCAGGTCCCCGTCACAGTCCTCAGCGATCGTACACTCGTCTTCATCTTCATCGCCATTGTCGTCGTCATCGTCGTTTCCATTCGGATCGGTCGGCGAGTCATCGTCGACGCAGGTGCCTCCGGGGGTACAGGATTGACCATCGTCGCAGTCGGTGTCGGTGGTGCAGCCGCTCTGTGCGGCGTTGAAAGGCCCTCCGCAGATATTTTGTTCGCATTGAATATCTCCGTCGCAATCGGAGTCGTCAAAACACTCCGGCGCCGAGCATGTTCCGTCGGGGTTTTCGGCCGTGATATAGCAGATCTGGTCACCGGTGCAGAAATCGCAGCCCGCTTCCACACACTGATTGCTGTTGCTGCAGACCGTCCCGATCGGGCAGTCGGTGTCCGAGTCGCAGGAGGTTGCGCCATCTTGCGCACCGACGTCATCGGTGCCGCATGCGACGGCCGCAAAGACCAGTGCGATTGCGAGTACTGCCACACTCCACCAAGATCTTCTTGCTGCGGAGCAAAGCGTGGAGTTCTTCGTATCACCGTTCATATACGCACCTGCTTGGACAAGTAGATTTGCAATTTTATAGGTTCGGGTGGTTCCCGATACTCAATCACACCAATCGACAGTGAGATATCTAAGGAGTACGTTCGCATTATACGGCGCCATAAGTTGTCATTCAAACAACATGGGCTTGCGTAAAAACCATAGTGAGACATCCTTGTATGTCAACTAAATCTATGGTCTCGTGGCACGAGGTAGAGTTCGTAAAACGGCAGGCATGATGGGGCGAATGCCCTCTATCTAGAAATAAAGTGGTAAGGCGGTGATCAGCACTACAGCGACTAAGTCAAGCAGACAGCAGAGAGAAGGCGATGCGCAATCTAATTACTTCGGGACTTCGCAAATTGGTCAAATCCGATCGGGGCTATCCGACGGGCGATCGGCATGCGGAGGTGATCGCGATCGCCACGGTCAAGGGCGGTGTCGGCAAGACGACGACGGCCGTGAACCTGGCGGCGGCGTTTGCCGGCGATCATCAGAAGCGAGTATTGCTCATCGATCTCGACGCCCAGGGACATTGCACAACGAGCCTGTCCTCGGTGGTGGAAGAGGAGGACGGGGGTGCAACGGCGGTACACGAGATATTGCTCTCCGACCAGGAGCTGGAAGTCCTCGACGCCGCAGTTCCCACCGGTGTCGACGGGCTCGATCTCACACTCGCTGACGCGGGGCTCGCCGAT
>SKPJ01000485.1 GCA_007119595.1 Myxococcales bacterium | reverse complement strand
GACACTGAGATGTCATCTGAGACATCGCCGAGCGGGATTTGGTTTGGGTGAGAACTCGGATTTTATACGCTTTGTAGCTCACTCAAGCTCATTCACCGGCGAGGTGAACTCGCCGGGGTCTTCGGTGGTACGGGTCCGGTCGGAATCGATATCGGAGTCGGTATCGGTATCGGTATCGGAAGTCGAAAAATCTCCTTGCCTGGGGGACCCTGCCTTAACTATTTTGGAAGGCAGTTACGACAATATAGTGAGAATTGCATTATTACCTAATTCCGTTGTGGCTGGTTCAGTGGTGCACCTTGGTTTTCAGCGTCACTTTGCGCTGTCTTCCGGCGTTTCATCAGTGCGCCGGGGTAGCCGGTTTGTATTCACGCAGTGGCGCGGCCTTCGACGTTAGCGACCAACGCAATTCTCAATCATTGATCCCAAGATGATCTGGGAGTTATTGATGTATCGCGATGTGGTCGGCTCTGTTGTATTCGCATTGACCCTAATAATTTTTGCACTCTGCGTGGCAGCCGGACCGGCTCATGGCCAGGAATTGCACGGCGTTGCCGTCGACGCCTCCTCCGGTGATCCCATCGAAGGACTGGAGGTAGCCCTGTCGGGCGATGGCGATGAGCAGCACGGGCGAACGAGCTTTATCGGATTGTTTGAATTCGACGACCTCTCCCCCGGCAGCTACGAGGTGACCCTGGCCGGGCGAGCCTATCAACCGCAGCAACAGACGATTGAAATCGAGGAGGAAACGGTTCGGGAGCGCTTCGAGTTGACGCCAATTTTGTCGGCCGACGAGATCGAAAGCGGTTTCGAGATCGCCGTTCACACCTCGTGTACGGTGAGCAACTGGCAACTCGAAGATGCGCTGGTGCGTGTCGAGCGACTCGCCGGTGAGGGGGGAGGCGTCGAGGAGTCTGTTGCCGCCCGAACCGATGAATACGGCAATGCCTACCTTCCGTGGATGCAGCCCGGCGTGTATCGCATCACCGCCGAAAAAGAGGGTTGGGAACAAGTGGTATCCGACGAGCTGTCGATTCAATATCGGCAGGAGGTGGCCATGTATCTCAAGCCCGCCTACGGCGATCTGACGATCCATGTCGAGGGCTGGGATCCCCGCCAGGGAGAAGAGCAAGTAAACTCCGGCCTATCCGATGTGACCGTGGAATTGACCGGCGTTCATCCCGTAACCCACCACCCGCTGGTGACGCCGCGCACCGATTTGAGCAATGAAGAGGGACGGGTCGAATTTCATCGATTGCCCCCGGTATCGTGGAGGATTCGGGCCACCAAATTGGGTTATGAGCCGGTGGAAGAAATCATCGACACCATTCCCAGTGGCAGCAACGAGGTGTCGCTGGAACTTCCCAGCGCAGAGACGGCGCTCGTGCTCGACATCACCGATCCCTTTCCGGAGTCCGCAGAGCTGGCCGCGAACATCGGCGCCCTTGGCGAAACGGTATCCTCACCGGTTCGGCTGATTGGCGCTTCTGGAACCGGCGCCGAGGGTGTGGAGCTGACGGGAAGCCCCTTTGATTGGGATGCGGGCCTTCCCAAACAGGTGGTCTTTGAAGGTCTTCTGCCCGGTCGCTATGAAGTCCATTTCAATATCCATGCAAGCTATGAGCATGAGCACGACTACGAGTGGAACCGCCCATCACAAGATCGACCCACCGTCGCCTTCAGTGCCTACTGGAGTGAAACGGCAGAACTGGCCCACGGAGAACAAATTACTCTGCAGGTCGAGCCAGAAATCGAGCCAGCGACACTACGCGGGCGCCTACGAGTGGGTAGGACATCACCCAATGAAGGGTTAAATCCACCGAAATTCCCTCAAGAAGATCGTGCAGGACCGGGTCAACCAGTAGATCTGCATTTTGTGGCGAGCAGCATGGGGGAATTGTATCCCGCCGGTACCGAGATCGTCACCACCACCGACAGCGACGGATATTTCTCCGTGGAGCTTCCCCCGGGATATTGGGGTATCGAAATTCCCGGTATGCCCGGGTATTCAGGATACCAGTATGACGCGTACACGCTGTGGGAGGGAAGGCTGCGCAACAAACTGCGCACTGGATCGGACTGGGTACCCTCGGTCTCATTACAACAGGGATTTTGGCCGGTGGCCGAAGAGTGGGACGTGGAAGTCCACCAATACAATCACGGGTTCAGAAGACCGTCGGCGTTGACCACGTGGTCCGGGGCAGAAATTGAGTTCCGAGTCCTGGATGTGGTCCCGGCTTTGCTCGATCTCTGGATACCAGTATTCCGAACCGAGTTCGGTTTTAACCCGAGCAATACGATGTATTTTGGCGGGTTCGATCTTGATGGGGATCTCTTCACCCTTCTGGGAACAGAAACCACGGTCCAGGGTGCTCCGGCAACGGTGATAAGAGAGCCTGGAAGCAGACCGGAGTTTCTGGAGTCTAGTGCAGCCGTATTGCGCTTTGAGGGAGGCGGAGAGCGAACGGTCACGATCGACCATTCGCTCTACGATTGTGAGTCGTACAACATCGATATCGCCATGGAGGAATATCCTGGGTCCGTGCCTGTCGAGCAATCATCCCTCAAATTCATTCAGGGAGCTACTGCGCCTCTCTTAAGCCAATTCTTCGATAATTATCCCACCGGTATCGAATGCAGCTATTCCGCTCTCGAGGATCACCCCGGCTTATACATTGGTTACAGTATGCCCGATATTTATTACTGGTGCGATCATTGCGACAATGGCAATGGCGAGTATCAATCTTCCACCGGTGTTGGATATTCGCATTTTACGGTACACGACGCGTTGCCAAGTATCTTGTGGCGGGGCACACGTGCAGCCGGATTGTCCGATGGGAGTACAGGCACTATCTGGAGCCTCCACCGCGACACGAACCGGTGGGCGAAATCGTCGGTGGCGCCCAACCAAACCGAGCTCGCCATCTATGATGGAGGTCCGGACGACAATTTTACCTCCTCCTCACCGTTGGAGCAGCATAGTGCCGAGGTCACGGTTCGCACCTTCACACAAGATGAAGAAATCGAGGGAGTAAGGCTGCAGATCGACGAGTCGGAGGAGATCACGACGCCGGCGACATTTACGGCGGATGCGGATTACCAGATCGAGCAGGCCGATCCGGCCTGGAGTACGTATAGTCAGCAGCACGAAATCACGAATATCAATCCACTCCAGATTGAAGTATCTGTTTTAGTCGGTCGTGATTCCGTTCTTTCAGGGGTCGTGCTCGATGAGATGGGCGAGCCGATCGAGGGAGCTGAAATTGATATGCACGGTCGCTACGGGAACTCGATTACGAGTTTTGGCACTCATGCGACCGACGAGACGGGATCCTGGCATCGCAGTGTGCCGGCCCTCCTAAGATCGTCCTTATTTGTGGAGGTATCGGAGCAAGGATATCTACCACAGAGGCTGCGAATTGACCTGAACGATTACGATACAGAGGATATCGACGGAATCGATTTCGTCCTCAAGCAGCCGCCGCTACCCGAGGTGGAGTCGACAAGTATCGATCGGGCGGGCCTATTTTTGCCGGGAGTTCGAAAGGCCGGGGCGTCCGATAATTTCGGGCCCACCGACGCCATCGATACCCTCACTGCGACCTGGCAAGTGACTGCACCGACCCAGGAGGCCACGGTGGAGTTGGCTCCCTATCCACACCACGACGGGGATTCGGATACGCAGACGATTCGCGATCCGGCCAACGAGGTGTGGCTTATCGATCGCCGCCGATTTCCCTCCGGCTTTTTCGCCACCGACGCCGGCGATATCGAGGAAATTTCGTTTCCCGAAGCTGTCGATCTACGCGAGCTTCATGAACTCTTGGAGGGACTTCCCGGCGATGAAGTCCTGCGCTCAAAGGGAGTGGAGCTCGAAGAGGGCGTCTTCGAGGGCGAGTTGGAATTGTGGAAGGTGCCGCCCGGTGAATTCGACCCGGTCGTGGTGGTGATCTCCCAATTGGGCGCCGTAGATTTCTTCGACTTCGAGCTCGATGAGCCGGAGCTGCAACTGGAGGGTGCCGATATACCGGCCTGGGCCTCCCACCTTTTGACCATTATCGGTACGGCCGCCCATTTCGGCGACGACGTCAAATATCACAATTTGATGCCCGAGGATTCGCTGGTGCCCGGTGCCAATGTTAGCGGCGCCATCGCCCAACACGACGATGATGATCGCTTTTTGACCTACAATTACGGGCTGGGGGCCACGCTGGGCCTCAAAAGCGAGACGCCCACGCAGGGTCTGATCGCCGCCGGTGCGGAATCGATGGGTCTATCCGGTGGAGTGGGCATCAATTTCGGACTCGACGGTAAAGTCAGGGAGGCCACCCTCGGAAGTTCGGGAACCTTCGGCACCGAAAATGAGCATGAGCGACGACAGGGTATGCCCGCCGTCGTCCGCAGATTGCCCTGGACGCCCAAATTGACGGTCAATACCTCGGTTGGAGCGTCGATCGAGATCTCAGAGCGGCTGGGAGCAGCGAACGAGCCGATCCCCGATTTTTCGCTCACGCGCAGCATTACGGGAGATCACAAAACCCAGGTCGCCTTTCCGCTGGGACGGGCGGTAGCGTTTCTGGGCCCATTGGGGGCCATCGTGTCGGCGGCGGGCTCCGTGTTGGCCGATATCGATCTCGTATTGGCAACTCTGGTGGGCGGAACGCTGACCAATACGATGCGGACCACTGCCCCGCGCCATGCGGTCGGAGGCACCGTGGTGGAGGGTGATGAGCATCCGCCGCGGCGCAATTTTCTGGGCGTAGAGACCGAGGAGACCACGGAATTTCAGCTCCGCTATGGCGCCTCGGGAGGTATGGCGGCCAAAACCGTCGGCGGTGCGTTGACCGGCGTGGGCCAACTCCAACTCGGCGCACCCGCAGGCGGCGGAGAGGGCGTGGCATTCGACTTCAATAATCAGGCGCTGTGGCCGCTTATCACACGGGCCGTGGGGGCGGTGAGCTTTCGGCTTACCCTGACGGTGAAATTATTGGGTATATCGATCAATCGCTCCTGGCAGCGCGATTTCCTAAATTTCGATCTGCAATTCAACACCGATTCCTTCGTCGACATTGCCGAGGGAAGCGTTGAGACCTATATGGAGACGCCGATGACGGCGGCTCCCTCGGAATTTGTGGACCGCGACCAAGTCCTGGTGGAGAATTTCTATACAGCCGGCGCCTTCGACGGCGTCGCAGACGAACAGGGCGGATTGGTCTATACGGCGACAGCGCCCCAGGACGGGGTCATCCGCATCGACTTCGCACACCGCGGAGATGACGGGGGATTGGAGGAGCCGCAGAACGTGGCCGCCGCCGACGGTGTCGTCGATGTGGCTGCGGCGGCAACCCCGCAGGGATTGGTGGTGGTGTGGTCCGAGGTCGCAGCAGAAGATCTGGGCAACCCGGTGGCAAACACCACCCTTCGCTACAGTACATTCGACGGCGATGGCTGGTCCGAGGCCCAGACATTGGCCGCCGTCGATGGTGTGGCCTCCGGGCTGGTGGCGACGTCGACCGATGATGGAGCGGTGGTCGTCTGGCAACGCACCATCGGCCATGCCCTCTCCCAAAGGGCCGTCGTCGAGGCAGCCTATTTCGGTGGCGGCGATGGCGGTGAGTTCTCAGAGCCCGTCGAGCTATACGGACCGGCGACCTTCATCGATGTCGACGCCGCCGCATCAGCAGACGAGGCATTATTGGCGATTGCATCGCAAGAGGGAGTAGAAATCATCACCTTCGATGAAGGCGGCGTTATATCGACGCAAGCCGTTACGGACATCCCCGCCGGGGCGCTGAGCTGGGACAAGTCGGGAGGCGACCTGGATCTGTGGGTGGTGGCCGAAGAGACGCTATTGCGTTTCGGAAGCTCTGATGATTTCGAGGTGGGTACGGTGGTGTTGGAGGGCGTCTTCGCGCGCTCATTATTGGCGTCCCACGGGCGGTATATCGCCTGGACGGCCAACGACGAGACCGACGCCCTCTGGTACGCAACCATCGACGCCGACGGAAATGTCGAGGATGACCCGGTGCGCATCGATGCCGGCAATGGGCCCGGCTTTTTCGAGGCCGTCATCGGTTCCACGGTGGAGAGCGACAGTGTGGAGGTGTGGGCGCGTAGAAAGCTGGGCGACAGGGATCAACTCGTGGCCTTCGAGCTTCGCAACGATGGCGAGCCGAGCGCACCGGAAGCCGTGGATATCGAGGGATGGGAGGTGCCCGAGGGCTGGCAAGGCTCCGATGGCGGCGCGGAGGATCCAGATGGCGATGATGGTGATGATGTGGAAGGTCCAGACGGCGAAGATGCCGAGGACGACCCCGATGCCGACCCCCACGCCGACCCCGATGCCGCCCCCGACATCGACGATGACGACGGTGGATGCGGATGCACGAGTTCAAATCCCGACCCCAGCATCGTATTGCTCTTACTCGCCGCTGCGGCGATGGTCGCCATCCGGCGCCGGCCGTCGAGGGCGACTTAGCGATCGCGGCTGTCGATCATGATGGTCACCGGTCCGTCGTTGACCAATTCGACGTCCATCATGGCGCCGAAAACGCCGGTCTCGACCTCGATATCGTATTCGGCAACCCGTTCGACGAATCTTTCGTACATCTCTTCGGCGGGACCGGGCTTCATGGCCTTGACGAAACTCGGCCGGCGTCCACGGCTGGTATCGGCGTAGAGCGTAAATTGACTGACCACCAACATCTGGCCACCGACGTCGAGTAGCGAATCATTCATGCGCCCCTCGTCGTCGGCGAAGATCCGAAGATGAACCGATTTGTCGACCAGGTAGTCCAGATCTTCGTCCCTATCGTCTTCGCCACAACCGAGGAAAACGAGCAGTCCCTCACCGATGGAGCCGACGACCTCGCCGCCGACGGTGACTCGGGCGGATTCAACTCGCTGCAAAATGGCGCGCATAACACTCCCTTTTTTTGTTGGGAAAAACCTCTATTTTCACGATCGCTTCATCTCAAGAAATGGACTCGCTGACAATGGCCACAACCTTATGTTAGACAGGCGCTCGCATGGATGGCCCATTTTCTCACTCGGCCCCAACGGCAATACGGTTTTATTATGCTCACCCTCGATGTGCTCGAAGAAATCTCTCTGGCCGCCAAACCCTGGGGTCAGATCGCGGTGGCGGCATCCTTTTTGATTCCCAATTACAATCTGCCGTTGACCCGCACCGAAATCGTCTTCGAGGGCGCTGAACACTTGCCCGACGACGAGCCGGTCATCTTCGCGATGAATCACACCGACCGGTTTAATTATTGGCCCTTTCAGTACCGGTTGTGGCGCTCGCACAGCCAGTACACGACGACCTGGGTGAAGGGGAAATACTACAACAACAAATGGCTGCGCTCGTTTATGATCAAGACCAATAATTTGGCCGTGCCATCCCGGGGTTATCTGATCACCGCCGACGCCGCCACGATTTTGGGACATCCGCCACAAAGCCAGACCTATCGCATATTGCGAGACGCCATCGATGCTCGACAAACGGATCTGCGACCGCTGCGCGAGCGGGCCGCCGAACAGGGCGTGCTCTCCGAGCTCGTTCCCATTCTCGATACCCCCCGAGATATGCTGGGGCTCGATTTTCGGCCCCATGACCAAAACTATCTGGAAGCGATGATCGAGCTATTCTCGAAGATGATGGAGAGATTCGTCGCTCTCAACGAACAGGCTCTCGGTCTGGGACTGCATATTCTGGTCTTCCCCGAGGGAACTCGCTCGATTCAGTTGCAACAGGGAAAGCCCGGTCTAGCTCAGATGGCCTTGCGCATGAATACCACGGTGGTTCCCGTGGGATGCAACGGATCGGATCGCATCTACCCCGGCGACAACCCGGTGGCCAAAGGGGGCCGTGTGGTCTATCGAATCGGCGAGCCCTTGACGCCCACCGGCGAATTGGCCCCGTTTCAGATCGACGAGCATTTCACCCCCTTTACCCACGAAGCAGAGGAGAGATACGGCGATCGCTTCCATCCCATGACGGAGTTGATCATGGATCGGATCAATGCATTGCTCGATCCGCGCCATCAGCGCACCGAAGGCGACTCCACGGCCGTACAGGGGACTCGGCGATTTTTATGATTCGATGATCGGCTCCACAGCCGAGCTATTCATCGAGGGCGGTGTAGTTGATCAATTCATCGATGGGAATTTTGCCCTCGATGGCGAGCTGCACGGCGTAGTCGGAGAGCATTTCGACGCCCGATTCGGCGGCGATTTGGCGCAGGACTTTCTCGGGCTGATTGGCGATCACCGCCTGGCGAAGTGAATCACCGAAGGGAAGTAATTCCAGCACGGGAACCCGCCCATCGGTTCCGGTGTAGCTGCACGCGGCGCAACCGGCACCGCTAAACGCCTTCACTCCCATGGGCGGACCGACGGGGAAGTAGTGATCGATTTGCTCCTGTTTCAATTTGACCAACTCCCGACAATGGTCGCAGATAGCGGGAGCCATCCACTGGGTGAGGATTCCGCTGATCCCATTGGCCAGGGCTTCGGAGGGAACGCCGAATTGACGCATTCCCTCCACGACGTGACCGGCGTCTTTTCCGTGAAGAGTGCCCAGCAAGATCGATCCTCTGCGGGCGGCGCTCAATGCCTCCATGGCGACCGCGGGGTTGGGGATCTCGTCGAGCGCGATGATGTCGG
>SKPJ01000448.1 GCA_007119595.1 Myxococcales bacterium | reverse complement strand
TCGGGGGTCGGTTCTCGGGGCTCGGTTCTCGTGCTCGGTTCTCGGGGCTCGGGGCTCGGTTCTCGGGCTCGGTTCTCGGGGCTCGGGGCTCGGGAACGACGGCCCCGGCCGACCGTTGTTTGGGAGTCCGGGGGCTGATGAACGTCATCAACCCGAGAGTGTCGATGGCCGGCCACGCAAACCATCGGAGGTCCAAATGATGGGCTGGAGCGATGCCATCCCTGGCATCGTGTCGCGCAAGCGACCAACAACGACAATCGACCCCGGCGGGCTCCGTTCGAACGATCGATAGAGGTCGAACGGGCGACCCGTCGTTGCGCGCGTTTGTAGTCCACGCGCAGCCGGAGCGTTGTTTGGCGGAGGCATCTGTAACCCCGGGCGATGGGGTGTCGTCTGCCCCAAGCTTGGGGATCCTAGGTGGCATCAACGACGACGTCCGATGACGACGGCGATGGACCACCGAAATGGTCTTAATAGCCTGCACATACGGGGCAACACGTTCCGATCGTGTTGGTCGCCGAATCAAAGATGGCGCTCAGATTTTGACACGAAGCGTCCCGACCCTCCTCATGACCCTCGGCGTTGTATGCGCATGCGGCGGCGCAGATGGTGCTCAATTGCGGTTCGGCGGCGCAATTCCACTCCGAATGGCAATGATCCAGGCTGTCACCGCCGCCCGACGTCCCGCCATTGGTGGTAGCACCTCCACCACCGGTAGAACCTCCTCCACCCATCTGATGTGATCCCGGTCCGGGTCGAATCTCTCCGGTCTGACTATAATGGTCGACGACGTCATCTATATCGGCCTGGCAGTTGTCGACGTCATCGTAGTGAGCAAGAGTACTATCACCCCACTCCGTACATGCCCCCCGGCGACCCTGGCAAAACACCTCGATCGCGTTTTCCCCCTCGATATGATGAACACACATCTCGCCGTAGGTTTCCTCCTCCTCCTCCTCCGAACCCAAGCAGCCCAACAATATGACCGCCGCAATCAAGCATAGCGCTACGACCCAAAATCGATTCATGATCTGTCATTCCCAATGGCAAAAAAAAGGACTCACCCCACCTGTAGAATAAAAGAAAATTTCGACCGAGAGAAGTATCAAAGTTAGTGATGGCGAGGATTTTCGGTGACTTCGCTCTACTCTCGCAGACGGTGGGACTTTGGTCACCAACTGAGTCCGTCGGGGGGAAGTCGGTGGCGGTGGGCGTCGATCCAATTGGCCCGGCTGTGGACCTCGGATTCGCGTAAGATGATCTGGAGGTGATGGTATAATTCGTGGAGTCCGCCGGGGCCTCGGTCGTAGGTGCGGAGGGCTCGCTGAACCTCGGCATGGGCGCGCTCTAAGTCGCCCTGGCGATAATACAGCCAGCCCAGGGTGTCGAGGAAGCTGGAGCTGCGCTCCTGGCGCAATACGATGGCGCGCAAGATCTTGTCGAATCCACGGTCGATATGCTGGTTCGTCGTGGAATAGGTATAGGCCAGATTGTTGAGATAGATCGGGAGTGCGTCGTCGTCTCGTAGCAATAGAGATTGCCAGATACGGTCGCGATAAAATCCGTAGGCTCCCTCGGGATCGTCGGTGTACTCGAAGGCCCGGGCGAGTTGACCGGCGAATTGGGTCCACGTGGCGCCATGTCCATCGACCAGGCGGGGGCGTTCGGCTTCCAGAAAGGCCCGCACTGTTGCTGGACCGCCCGGTTGCTCCATCGATGCCGACAATAAAATCTGTAGGGGTACGGAGGCGATCCGACCGTCCCGAAGTGGAACGTCGGTCATATCTTTCATCAGGGCGGTGGCGGCTTCTGTTTGTCCGGCCTGCAGGGCAGCGCCGATGCCGGCGTGGTGGCTCTGGAAGCGGCCGACGCCTCTGGAATTGGCCTGTCGAAGGGCGTCCACTCCGGCGTCTCCCTGACCGGCGGCCAGGTGCTGAAGTCCCTCCAAAAACAAGACGTAGGGGCCGAGTCCGTTGCGTGCATCGATGGGCTCGATGACGGGACCGATGGCGGAGAAGAGATGTCTTTGCCGGAGTCTGTCGGCCAACTCGATGCGCCACAACTCGGAGCGCTCAGTGGTCTCGTCGAGTCGCTCGAGCCATGACTGGCCGCGGTCGTCGATGTCGAGGGCGATTTCGGCTTCGGCGAATGCGATGAGCAGACGAGGCCACAGCGCTTCGTCGGATATCTGGCCATCGGAAATTTGGGGAGCGATCACTTTGGCCACTTCGACGTCCAGATTCTCTGCGGCGAGCATGTCGACGACGGCCGTGACGGCGTCGCGGTGATGGTCGCGGTACTCCAGGGCTTCGGTCAGCAATTGGCGAGCCTCGGTGATATGGCCGCCGCCGAAGAGAACGCGGGCATGTTGAATCGTCCAGTCCAGGTCGTAGGGGCGCGCCGCGCGGACGGTCTCGATCACCGGCAAGAGCAGCTCTGCTTCCGAGCCAATGATGCGCGGTTGCAGGATCTCGGCCAGTTCCTCGACCGGGTCGTCAGCGATAGCGAAGAAGCGCCGGGTATATTTCTCCGCGGCCCGGCGATCGCCGTCATCGAGCGCCGAAACAAGGGCATGTCGAATCAAATCGGGTGTTGGTCGCACCGCCGCGGCTTCATCGGCGAGCCGCAGGGCCTGGGAGTCGAGTCCGAGGCGGCGCAGCTCATTGATGAGCGTCATGCGGGCATGGTGGCGGTTGGAGACCTGGGCGAGATAGTCGTCGATTCGCCCCTCAATGGCCTCTTCGTCGGCCAGAACCAAAAGCGTCATGTGGAGCACGAAGGGCTCGTGACTTCGAAAGTCGGTCTGTTCGGCCAGGGCATCGTCGACGAGGCGATGGGCCGGTGCATGGGCGCCGAAGGCGATGAATTTTCGGGCCATGCTCAGCCGGGCCTGCTGCAGCTCGCGGGCACCGTCGGTTCCGTCGACGATTTCGTCGGCCAGGGCGACTGCGTTGTCTACGTCGTCGACGGCGAGGGCGAGTTTGAGGCGAAGCCGGTCGAGTCGATGCGCTGGAGCCAGGTCGCGGGCATCATCGAGGCGTGTTTCGACGGCCTCCACAAAGCCCAGAGCAGCCACGGTCTCGAGGGAACGGATAAGGGTGGCGCTGATTATATCTTCTCGAGACAATCCGGGCGTGGTTCGGGAGGCGGCGCCGTCGCGAAATGCGGTCGCCGGAAGCTTTTGCAGGGAGTGCAATCGCTCGAAGAGCTCATCGATGGCCCGGTCAGGATCTCCGTGACGCTCCAATTCGTAGTGGAGCTGATAGGGGATGGTAAAATCGATCAGCGACGGTTCTTCGACGACCCGATCGAGAAACTCCGCCGCTCCGTCGGGATCGCCGGCGAGTTCGAATCGAAGGAGGATCGATTCCAGGGCCTCCGGGCTGGCCTCGACGTCACTAAACCAGGTCTCGAATTGTTCGAATGCCTCCTGGCGTTCATCAAGGAGTAATAACGTATGCCCCAGTTGGGGTTGGTAGACGTGATCTCGGTGGTCGACGGCTGCCTGTAGATACAGGCGAGCGTCCTGGAGTTGACCGGAGCGCGCCCGGTGGTCTCCGACGGGGCCCACGAGGCGTTCGTCGGCGCGCTGCAAGGGGTCGACGACCCGGCGCAGCCGGTCGTATTGTTCGCTCCATTCGACGAGACGCGACATGGCCGTTGATCGGTTGAGTAATAAAGCTGCCGCCATCGCCGGATCTCCCTCGTCGAATTCCTCTTCGATCAGGCGAAGGCTGTACTCGTGGTGTCCGGCTCGGTCGAATTGGTCCAGTGTTTCATTGATGCCCCAGGTCCCGGCTCGGATGGGGGCCACCGCCCGATCCAGACTCACGGGATCGGAGCTTCGCAGATGCCAGTTTCCGAGCACTCGCTGTATCTCGGAGGGGGGGGTCAGTCCATCTTGCGTGAAATCTCGAGCGACGCCACGGGCCTTTTCGAAGTGGCCTGTATCCGTCAGTGCCCGGAAGAATGAAGCCCGTTGCGAGGCGCGAAAGGTCTCCACTGATTCTCGGCAAAATTCATAGTCCTGGAGGCCGGCGTCGACGGCGCCGCGCCGAATCGAGAAGGCCCCTCGAGCCGTTCGAATGCCGAGGTCGTCGGGGTTGGCCTGAATGGCCCGGTCGTAGGCGTCGATGGCGCCGTCGATATCGCCGCGATCTGCTAGAAAGCCGGCTGCTTCATTCCAGATCTGTTCGGGGCGATGCCCCACATGCGCCGCTTCTTCGAAGGCCGCAAATGCCTGTTCGCGGTGACCGGCACGATAGTGATAAAAGCCCACTTCCACAGCGAATTGATAGATCGTGGACAGCTCGAATTCGGCGAGCTGTTCGGCCGCCAGCTGCCATTGGCCGGAGGATTCCAGCAGGGTGATGATGCCGCGCCGGGCCCGGGAGCGATTCATGGATCGCTCCATATATTCGGAGATCAAGGACTGGAGGCCGTCGAAGTCCTCATGCTGCAAGTGAATTTCGGCGAGGACGTGAAACCCCTCGGTGATCGCGCTGTCATCACCGGAGAGGAAGAGGTGGCCCGCAAAGGCTTGAGCTTCGTCGTAGTGTCCAAAGTCCTGTAGGAGGGCGGCGATTCGGCGGGCCGATTCGGGGCGGCGCTGCTCATGCTGAAAAGCCTGTTCCAGCAATTCATGGGCTTCTTCGCTTTCGCCGAGGTGCAGCAGGGTTTCGGCGTAGGCCAGGGAGTAGCGTCGGCCTCGCGGTCGATCTTGAAAGTAGCGCTCATATGCAATGGCAGCGGGGCGCCACATCGACTCGTGACGCCACCGTTGGCCCAACCGTTCCCATTCCTTATCCTCACCCTCGGTGGCATCGAGATAGTCGAGATAAAAGGTGCGCGCCCGATGCCGGGCGTGCCGAGCATCTTCATCGGCGATGCCCGATGATGAGGAAAGGGCGAGGTAGGCATCTCCCATCAGCCGATGAAGGGTCGGTCCGATCCGGTCGTCATCGACCCAGAGTCGGTAGAAGTCGAGCAGCCAGAAGGCGTGATGGCGGGTGGCGAAATGGGAGCCGATACGATCGAGCGCTTCGACGGGCTGTTCGGATTGTTCGACGTAGCGCCGAAGGTGATCGAAGGTTTCGGCGCTGCGCCCTTGTTCCATCAAGATCTGGGCCAATTGCTCGTGAAATTGCCAGCTCTCAGGCCGCAATTCGACGAGTTCGACGAGCACGTCGACATGGCGGGCTTCCATATTGGCTCGCCGATATCGGCTGGCTGCTGCTTCCAGGGCATGGGCGCGGTCCGGATGCTGATCGAGATAGGTCTCAATGGTCTGGGCCATCGCCGAGGCATTGTCCTGGCGAAGATAGATATCGGCGGACTCCAGCCAGGCCTCGACATTGCCGGCCTCGGCGGCGCGGCGATAAAAGCGATTGGATTCCATCAACTCGTTAGCCCGGTAGGATCGGCGGGCGACCCATTCGATGTCGTCGGGATTGTCTCCACGGGCTTCGATCCACCGATTCCACACTTCGGTTGCTTGCCGGGGACGGGACCACTGCATGTAGAGGTCGGCAAATTGCATCGCCACCTCCCGATCGTCTGGAGAGCGACTCTGCAGCCGCCGCAACAATTGTTCTGCGGCCTCGTACATACGGTGGGAGGCGAAGAGTTGTGCGCCTTCGGACAAAGCGTCATCGCTGTCGTTTCGACGGTCGAGATAGGCGTAGATGGTGCGGCTCATCTCGTCGTGTTCTTCTAGTTCTGCCAATACCTTGGCCAGGGAGTACCATACGTCGACAGGAGCTTGCTCGGTCGCTGTGGCCTCCTCGTAGTAGTGGCGCGCCAATTCGTAATTATTTCGATCTGCTGCCCAGGTCCCCGCAAAAAGCGTGGCTTCTATGGGATCGTCATGGCGCTCGATGTAAAGATCCAAGGTCTGGCGCACCTGGTCGATCTGGGCGCGCCGGGCGTAGATGTCGGCGAGTTGTTGCGTTAGCTGTTGGTTCGGTTGGGCTTCGTGTACCGCTCGCTCCAGGATACCGATGCCGAGTCGAGTCTGATTGAGCTCGAAGGCCAGATTGGCCGCTGTTTCATAGGCGAGGAAGTTGGCCTCCCCCTCGGCAGCGTCAGCGGTCAAAAGCTCGATATACTCCTCGATAGAGCGTCGTGCCTCCGTGTTTTGCTCATCGCGCAGTTGGTAACGGGCTACCTCCAGCAGGAGTTCCCCGCGGCGATGGGGCTCGTCGATTTGGTCCAAAAGGGGCTTCAGGCGATCCACTGCGATGTGGTTGAGGCCGTGGCTGGATGCGGTTGTCGCCACGTCCCGGTGACGCTGCCACAACTCCTCATCGTCCACATCGGCGTCGAGGTACGCGCCCCAGGCGGTATCGGCGTCCTCGGGCATGTCCAGGCGGGCATAGATCTCGCCCAGATCGAGGGCTTCCCCACTCAAATGCCGGGGATCGTCGTAGAGAGCCTCCTCGAGTAAGTCCACGGCGTCGAGATATTGGCCCTGTTGGCGCAGATACACGGCGTAGGCCCGACGTCGAATGGCGATCTCCGAGGGGCTGGCCTCTGGGTGATCGGGGTCGACATCGGCGAGCCAGTTGCTGAGCTGCCAACGGGATTCGTGATCGCTACGAGTGTCGGCATAGTCCAGCGCGGTCGTCAGGGCATTGATATAGATCTGATCGTCGACGGCCGTGGCATCGGCGCTGCGGGCACGATGAAAGGCATGGACGGAATCCACAGGCTGTCCCAGCGCACTGTGAATTTCTCCTTGGAGCCGCGGTGCTTCGACCGGATAGGCGCCGGAGCGCTCTGCACGCCGGGCATACGGAAGGGCTCGCCGATGTTCATTTTGGGCCGTCAACGCCTGTGCCTTGAGCAGGTTTGCCCAGGGACTTTCACCGTCGTCGGCGAGCTCCTCGTCGGCGATGGTCAGCGCCTGTTCGTAGTCTCCGGCGGTCAGGGCCTGCGTTCCTTGCTCCATGCCGTGAGCACATCCAAGGAATAAGAGCACGCACGCCAATAGATGTACTAGCAGTGGATATGCTGGGCGAGGTTTTGTCATTTGATTTTGGACCATGGTGTCATCACGGGCGCTATGTATATGTACAGGTGAAGAAATCGATACCAACGAGGTGGTCGCATGACGATGGCGGTCGTGCAAGTCGGGCGCCCCCGGAGAACGACTTTACAACCCACAAGGCTGTGCTAATGATAACGGCGCGCAAGTCGATTTTGATTCTCGAACAATTACACACAAACCGAAGGTAGAGAACGTGGCTTCCAAGAAAGAGCGCATGTCGTACGACGGATTGACCATCGAAAAGGGCAAGCGCCACACCAAGATCGTCGATGAAGAAGGGGAAGTAGCCTTTCGAACCACGAACCTGCGAGATGCGCGAAAATATCTGCGCCTGCGCAAAGAACGGGATCAGCTCCAGCAACTGCTCGAATCTCGGGGCATTGCGCCACACCGAATATATCTATTGGCCGCCGACGAAGAAAAGCGCGGATTGGTCAATCTCGAGGGAGTACCGGCGAAGGAAGTCGTCATCGTCGCCAAGTCCAGCGACTCTGGTCTGGTGGTGCGGCATCTGGAAGACGGCAAGGAGGAAATCGTCGATCCCGAGGAATTGGAGGCCATCGAAGGAGGATCTTATCTTCGCGCCTCCGAGGTAAACGAAGAGACGATGCACGTATTGATGCGGGTGCAACGTTACTTCGACGACGAGGGAGAAGAGCAAACGGATGCTCATGTCGCCCTGTATCGCAGCGAAGAGATGGCCGACGAAGTGGCCGATTTTTGGGAAGGCGACGAGGAATCTCCGGGAACGGAGTACAAGGCGAGTCTCGAGACTGACGAGCGGGATATTCTGGTCTATCGCGCTGACGTCATCGTCGAGGATTGATGGGCGGCGCGAGATGCTCCAACCATTAAAAAAAGCGCACTCCGTCGATGGATTTCGGCGGAGTGCGCATTTTTGTGCTACCAACCGGGGCTTATAGTTCGGCCATTTCGCCCAGTGTTTCCGGTTGCTCACCTTCGGTCAAAAATCCGGCCTTTTTCCATGCCATCAACCCACCGTCGAAGTCGGCTACTTTTCGAAAGCCCAGCTCTTCGAGCATCGTGGCGGCCTCGTTGGAACTTTCCTCGTCGTGGTCCTTTCCGTAGACCACGATGCGCTGGTTTTTACTCAAATCCTTTTTGGCGCGCTGGCGAAGCTCGCTCAGCGGCATATTAAGCGCCCCCGGGATATGTTCTTGTGAAAAATCGTCGTTGCCCAAAACGTCGATGAGAACGAAGTCCTCTCCTTTCTCAATGCGTTGGTGCAATTCGGTGCTCGACATCAACCGTGCCATAAAAAACCTTTGTGATCTGTGCCGACCTGTGTCGCTGCAATGGACATCGCCCAAGAATAGTCCCTATTAGGCTCACGGCAAATGGGGGCGTGGTGTCGGCTGGGGTTCGGGACACCATCGCCTGCAAAACAGCGGCGATGGAGCCGGGAGCGGTGAAGTTTTCGAGGCTGTCATACAACGGGCCTCCCGTGCTTTGCAACAGCGATCCCCGGGCTTGGGACAAACAACGCCCGATGACCCCGGACGATTAAACGGAACGTCATTTAAATGAAACGCGGTACCGACGAGATGATTGGGCCAGATGTTGGCTCGAACCGAGTGCAGGCGTAGCAACGCTACTTCAAGCGAGGATCGGCCGAAAGATGGC
>SKPJ01000310.1 GCA_007119595.1 Myxococcales bacterium | reverse complement strand
TCCTCATTGAGGGTTCGAGCAGCCTTACGGCAGGCGTTTCGAAGGTCGGTGAGGCCATCCTCCTCGGCGCCACAATTGTTTGCGGCGGTGTGGAAATCGGAGCATCTCTGTTCTCGTTCCGCGGGGAGGGCTGGAAGTTCGTTGTAGCAAGCCTGAGCCGGGTCGTCTTCGGCGCGCAAGTCTTCGCAGGAGAAATCGTCGGTAAAACAGGTCCTGAAAGCATCGATGATTTCAGTTCGCCAGTTGGTGATTTCATTTTGACAGGCATTGACGCAGTTGCTCAGTGATGCGTCGCAATCGTCGAGGCGTTCGCAGATCGTCGTGCAATCATCGCCGCTGGCACCGTCGGAGGTGGAGCAGACGTTGTGGTGGCATCGGAGACCGCTCTGGCAGTCGGCATCGGTGCCATTACAGAATTCTCCCTGGGCACCGAGCATCACCGATTCTGGAGCCTGACAGGCCACCGATGCCAGGGCGAATGCCACCATGGCGATCAGGGCAAATGAGGTGCGTGACAAAGAAGCAAAAGACTTGCGAAATAAAACCATATCGGTCATTCCTCCCGGGAGGGGCAAAAGGGTCCGTCGGGGAGTTGAGGAATTAGCACAATTGTACTCTTTTGACAAATTTACACGAAAAAGGCCATCCAAAAGTATGCGGTGCCCGGTGAATGCAGGAAAATTTGGCATCAAGTGGGTTCAGTCGACACCGACAGATGCTTCGAGATGGTCGAGCAGTATTTGCAGCGCGCTGGCGGCGGTGTTAGTGCATTCGTAAGTGCCGTATCACACACCTGTCAGTGCTTCTGATATGGGAAGTATTTCTACTTTTTTCGAATCGAGGTGACCATGAATATGAGTGCAGAGACGATATTGAACGGTGAGGCGATTTCTGCGGCACTCGACCCCCACCGACGGGCGTCGGTTCAGAAGGCTCTCGACCGGGTGGTGCCGGAGGGGAACGGCTCGAAGTCGGTGGCTCTTCTGGGGTTTCAGGCGGCCACTTTTTTCGAAGAGCTCGCCGATCGGGGAGCCCAGGTGATCATCGTGGAGAACCGCGCCGAGATCGTGGAGCGATTTCAGCGGGCCGTGGTGTCCAGAAAATTGGGCAATAAGGTCAAACTCGTCGATGCCGATCCCGCCGCAGTGTCACTCGATGATAGAGTGGACGTGGCGGTCTATTTGCCGCAGTCGACATGGATGATGGAGGGACCGGACGCGGCCATCTTGGCCAATATCCGAAATCAGGTCCTCAAAGAGGGTGGAGACCTGGTGCCCCGCCGGGTGATTCAGTTATTGGAGTTGGCCGATCCTCCCACCGAATTGTGCGGCGTGTCGCTGCGACAGCCGCGATATAGTCGGCCTGGCGAGCCGGTGGCGACCCGCAGCGAGTCCAAACATTTTATGACTACCGAGTTCGGACGGGTCACTCCCGCCGACGATGAGGTGGACGATACGATCATCATCCGTCCGCTGCTGGGCGGCACCATCAGCGGCTTGCGTCTGTCTTCACTGGTGGAGTTGACCGACGGGGTCGTTCAGGTCTCCAGCGAAGCCGGGGTGAAGTCGATCCTGGTGCCGTTGCGGGAAGATGTGCAGGCCAAGGCCGGGCAACCGATCAGTATTCACGTGCGCTACAAACCGGGAGCCGGGTTGTCGACAGCGCGGTTCAGTGCCCGTGTGATGCCCGACAGCGAAGCGGAGCAACCGGTGGATGCCTCCGAGCCGGTGGTCGCCGAGTTTCAAAAGGAGGTGCGGGCCATGATGCAACAGGTCGACAAAATCGGTCGGGGCTCCGATCTCGACCGGGTCGTCTCCTATACCCGCCGGCCTCACGGGGATGTCTCCCGACTGACAGCACTGTTCTGGGCGGTGGACGAGGAGTTTCGACGTCCCCTGCGCGAGATGATTGACGAATTTCGGCGTGAGGCCTCCAGTCGACTCGGTCAAATGCCGTCGGATGAAGCGATCTACGACTGGATGCTCGAGGTCTACCAGGAAGTTCGTGCAGAGTGATGTGACCTCTTCGCCAAACGGCGCGACACGAAACGCCTCATCGCTTCACTGAAACGCAGAGCTCGCCGGTACGGGATTTCAGTGAGGCGATTTCCCGCTCAAAAGTCGATGCGCACTCCACCGACCGAATGGGTATTCGGCATCTCACGCTCCATCCACTCCAGCGATGGCGGTGGATCGGCATCTAACCGTTTGGGGGTGGCGTTGTGATCAGAGGTGGCGTCACCACCGCGGACGAGAAGTTCCAGTAGACCCAACCCGACTCCGGCCAGGATGCCGATTCCCACAAACTGTCCAATATACATCACTTCGAAGGCCCGGTCGGTGGCAAGGGTGACACCGACCCCGATCAGTCCACCGGTGATGCCGCCGGCCAATGCGCTTCGCCCGACCACCCAGGCCCAGTTGCCACGATCTCGGCGATCGGCTCTCGCCTCGAGGGTTTCACTGCGTAGCGAATGCTGCGTTGTCTCCTCATCATCGTCGAGCAGCATATCCTGCATCAGCACTTGGCTGTCTTCATCATCGCTCCGGGACTCATCGTCGACTCGCTGTGATTCCGAAGTATCGCTTTTGATGGTTGAATCGTCGGCGACGGCGACCACGGGCGATGCCACGATGCTCAATGCAAATACGACAGTGACCATGACTGGCAACGAGATTCGCCTCTTCATTGGAGCCCCCTTCGAGAAGTTTTGGCTACTAGAGAAAGATATGCAGAATTGCAGGAGCCCAAAGTAAGTACTGTATGGAATCTGCGGGCTGAGTCCTTCCCGTAGAGCGGACGTCACAATATAAAGTGGAGAAAGGTGCAGATTTCTTGAGCATCGCCGCGGTTCGGATAAGGTCGTGTTGGATGTAGGCCAGCCGAACTAATGTTGCGGGTTGCTCATTTGAATATTCGACCGGACATGCTGAAGGTCAGACTCTCCATTGTCGCTCAGACGTGGTTGTATTCGGTGCTCTGCGTACTCCTTGTGAGCTTCTCCGTGGAAGCGCAAGAGCCTGCGGAGCCGGCGGAAGAACAAGCACAGCCCGGGGAACGACAAGATTTGGTCGATGTCGCGGTCGAGGCCGACGCCGGTGAAGCCGATCCTGATTCGGAAACCGATGGTGCAGATACTGACGAGCCGTTACCGGAACCACGATCGGCACGGGATATTCTAATCGAGGACTTCGATGTCTCCGTCGATGATGTCGACCAGCTCCAGGCGTTGGAGACCATCGCCAAAGGGGCAGAAGAGCGCGCCCGACGAATCGAGCAGGCCCGCAATGAACTGAACGAAGGTCTTCTGGAATCGCGGCGGATCATTGCCCTTTTGGAGCGCCAGGTAAGGAGTTCGGAGCTGCCCCGGGAGGCGCAGACAATTCTGTTGCGGGATCTCGTAGTCCATACCATCGATGAGGCGCGCAGCGCCGGTGAAATCGAGACCTTCGACGCCATCCTCGGTGAGCAGCGGCAATTGGAAGAGCTCGCCGATCGCCACAGCGAGGCCCTCGAAACGATCCGTGAAGTAGAGGAAGAAGAAAGGGAGACGTCACAGGAGCGGATCGACGAGGCCGAGGAGGCGCATCAGGATGCCCTGCAACGCGTCGCGGATGCCATGCGCCGGGAGCGGGAAGAGCGAGACCAGGAGATCCGTCAGCTCCTTACCCAGGAACGGGAGTTGGCCGAAGATCTGGCCGAACTCACACGCCGAGAGGGGGAATTGGTCCGAGAGTTGGACTCCGAGCGGCGACGTCGGGCCGACGACTTCGCCGAGGAGCGGTCGGAGCTCAATGCCGAGATCGTCGATCTTCCGAGCACACCGGACGAGGACACCGCTCGCGAACAGGTCGATCCCCTCTTTCAAGTCGCTGTCGATAGGCGCCGACGGGCGCGAAGCGAGTTTTATGAACACCTCGGCGAGGTCGAGGAAGCCGCTCAAGAGGTCCAGCGACTCCAAGAGCTCTACCAATCTGCGCTGGAGCAATTCGAGAGTTTTCAACACGCCGACGTAGACGACAATGAGCGCATTCGCCGTCGCCACTCAATCGCCCAACTGCAGGCCAATCTCGCAGAGCACGAACTGCGTATGGCAAGCGACGCATACGATGCACATCAACAAAAAAGCGAGATGTTTCGCGATCGGGTTGAGTTTTATCACGAGACGGTCGGGGAATTATTTCCCCTGATCAGTCGACAGCAACAAAATGAATTTCTCTCCCTTCGCCGTGATGAGAATTGGCACGATGCCTTCGACGACCTTCGTGATGCAGGCTTTCAGGTGCGGCTGCGACTGAGGGAGCGGGCACAGGCGCTGGCGAGTCCTTCTGATCAGCTTCTGTCGGTTGCCTTTTGGCTGTGGCTTTTCGGGTTGTTGTGGCGCTTGTTGTTGTTGCCGATCGCCTTTTTTGTGGGGCGCGAATACAGTCCCCGACTGGTGCGCTTTGTCACCGACGCGTTATTGCGCCGTCGATTCTTTCGACGTCACGCTGCATTCACGGTCAAAGGCGGAGAATTGCTGGGGGCGATGATCAAGCCGGCGTTATTGTTTGTTGCCACCATTTTTGTCGTGGAATACGCGGCCATCGCCTGGCAAGAATTCTACCTGTTGCGGTGGGCGATCAACGCCGTATTCATCTATTGGATGGTGATGATCGCCATCAAAGTCCTGGTGTTACCACGGGGCTATCGCGATACGGAGGACTTGAATCTCAACTCCCAGTCCTCGTCGGAGAGTGACGATGCAGATCAGGTCGAAGATCTCATCGACATGGAGTTGTCTCGAGCGATGAAGATCGTCGTGAGCACTCGGGTGGTGCTCATTTTCTGGCTGTTGGCCTTCTACGTGCCGGCCCTGGTGCTGTATGCGACGGGGCACAACGTGGTGTGGCGTATCGTCGAACGCCTGGCGGTGTGGGGACTGCTGGCTGTGGTCTATGCCGTGTTGAGCACCTGGCGAAATGATATCGCTCGGATATTCGATCGTCTGGCCTCGGAGCGAATGCCCCGGGCGGTCACCATCGTCCAGGAACACAAAAACCGACCCTGGGGCGTATTATTGATCGGTCTGGCATCGGTGTACGTCGTCGTGCGCGAGGGCGCCCGATTGGGTCGGGCCTATTTCAACGACACAAAGTGGCACCGGCGCATCACCAATTTCTTCTTTCGCAAATCGATCGAGCTGCAGCAGCGCGACCGGGACGCCGAAGAGATCGATGTTCAGGGAGATCTCCCCGCTGATTACAAGGCCTGGTTTGAGGATCGCCCGCTGGTCGATGAGCCCTATGCCATCGAGCGAACACATCTCATCGAACGGATCGAAGAAAGTCTCGATCAGTGGCGCGAATACCGCCGCAAAGGAGCCGTCGCCGTCGTTGCCGAACAGGGGCTGGGAAAGACGACACTGCTCAATCAAATCTACGAGCGATGGCATCAAGAAGACGATCGTGATGTCGCTTATATGCAACTCAACGATAAGATCAGCGATTGCCCCGATGTATATGAATTTCTGGCCTCCTTTCTGGGGATCGAGTCCGCTCCCGAGGATCCACGAGGGTTGGCGCAGGCAATGCTCGAGGAGCCGTCACGCATTGTGGTGATCGATGATTGTCACCACATCTTTATGCGCCAGATCGGGGGGTTTGAGGCCATCGACCTCTTCTTGTCGATCGTCAAACGCACCGATCATCATCATTTCTGGCTATTATCCTTCAACAGCAATACCTGGTCCTATCTCAATCGGGTGCGCTATCGAGGGCATTTCTTCAGCGATGTGATCAACATGGAGGGATGGAGTGAGTCCGAGATTCAGGAGATGATCCAGAATCGAAACGACATGGATCCCCTGCCCATCAGCTTTACCGAATTGGTGGTCGCCCACGGCGATGACAGGGGGGATCAGCACTATGAGATCGTGCGCACCTCCAAGGGGTATTTCCGACTTCTTCACGAATTCGCGAAGGGCAATCCCCGTGTTGCGCTCACCTTCTGGCTGCGCAGTCTACATCTGGATGCGACGTCGACGATACAGGTGGAATTATTCTCACGCCCCTCGCTGAAGACACTGAAATCGCTGAGCAAGGACTATCTATTTGCCCTGGCGGCCATCGCTCAACACGAAAGTCTTCGTCCCGACGAGATCGCCACCATCATTCACGCCTACGAGGGGGATTGCGAGATGATCGTGGAGTACCTCACCGACAGTGAAATCATCGAGATTGATCCTGTCTTTCGCCGGGCCCGCATACGGTCGCTCTTTCTGCGCTCCGTGATGAAGACCCTTCAAGACGCCAACGTGCTATATACCTAAGCCCTGAGAAAGATCATGATGATGGTGCCGATCAAAACCCTTCCGATCATCGCCCAGGCTTCGGAGGATGTAGAAGTTTTGGCGGAGCGCGTCGATCTACTCGATCTGACGAATATCATCATTGCAATCGTGATCATCGCCGCTGCTGTCATCGCCAGCCGTGCCGTCACGGCGACCATGGAAAGGCTCGGCGAGGGACAGGCGACGCGGCGACTCTTGTTCATGAAGTTGGCAAGTATCACCCGGATTGGGATCTTCGCCGTCGCGGTCTATCTGGTCCTGGCCACCTTCATCGATTTCGAAGAGGATCGCACCGCATTGCTCGGCCTCGGCGGCACGCTGGCGGTGGCGCTCGGTTTTGCGCTCAAGGATACGGCGTCGAGTTTGATGGCCGGAATTTTGATCCTCGTCGATCAACCCTTTCAGGTGGGCGATCGCATCACCTTTGGCGATTATTACGGGGAGGTCACCGAGATCGGGTTGCGCTCGGTCCGTATTTTTACTCTGGACCACGATCTGGTCTCCATCCCCAATAACCTGTTTTTGACGGAATCGGTGGCGTCCAGCAACGCCGGGGCTCTCGTCAAGATGGTGAAATTTTCCTTTTATATCTCCATGACCGCTGATTTCGAGGTCGCCAAAAAGATCATCTACGAGGCGTGTATCACCTCGAAATACGTCTATCTCGATGAACCAGTCGACATGATCGTAAGTGACGAAGTGACGGAGCTGGCCTTTGCCACCTGTGTGGTGTGCAGGGCCTACGTCATCGATGTGCGGCACGAACGGCGCTTTCTCTCGGACGTCATGGAGCGCGTCAAACCGGCCTTTCGACGTCACGGCATCAGCTCTCCATATATGCGGGAGTATTCGGTTCGAAACGAGGAATGGAAGGACTTCGAGCTATCCCCGATGCCGGAGCGCAACAGTCCGCCGATGCTAAATCGCAAGACATCGCACAGCAGTCGTGGCTGGGTACCGGAGGCCACCGACGGAGACGTCAACGGCGCCGAGTAGCGAACCTCTATCCGCCCGACGACACGCCGATTTTCAGTTCCGACGGGCAGATTCCATCCTTCTGCAGGCTTCTTGGGCCCATGAGCAGCGCGACAGGCATGATATTGCTCTGAGTTTTGGACACGACAAATCAGTGCAACATCAAAAATACTCGAAACGACAAACAACCAGGCCCAACGCGGCAGATTTTATGCCAAAAGGCGTGACCTTCAGGCAAAAAATTGGTCAGACGCCAAGAAAAAACGTTTCCACAGGCCCAACTCGGAAGATTCTGCCGCAAAAGGGCTGACCTTCAGCCCAAAAATTGGTCTAAGACCAAGTAAAACCGTTGATGCCAGGCCAAGAAGTGAGATTTTATCCTCGACGGGCCTGCACGAACGCCAGATCGAGGTACGAGAGCTCGAAAACCCGTTGGGGTCAGGCCAAAGCTCGAGATTTCGGCTACGAAGGTCGTGCCGCCACGTCGAATAGTGGTTTGATAGCTCAAAAACCCGTTGGGGTCCGGCCAACGCAAGAGATTTTGGCTGTGAAGGCCGTGCCGCCACGTCGAATAGTGGTGAAAGAGCTCGAAAACCCGTTGGGGTAAGGCCAAAGCTCGAGATTCTGGCTATGAGGTGGCTGTCTTGCTTGTAGATGTGATGAAATTGGGTCGCTGCCTTGAGAGCATCGTCGACGTTGACATCGTCTTCGATGTGGGCCTGTTGACTGACAACATGCCTCACAGATCAGCAGGTCGCCCGGTGATTTCCTCCAGTCTTTCCAGTCCAACGTCGCGTCCAGGTTACTTATCGTGCCCCACATTTCCCGCCATAGATATGCGCACTGGTGGAGCGCCAGGGTCGTGACGTACCCCTGGCGGGCGCGAAGCGGGACTGGCTGCCCCGGCGGTAGTCCTGAGTATGTTCAGAGGGCTCGCCGTTGAGGACGAAAGGTGGGCAGTGCTCAGCCCGGGGATGACGGCGCTGTATCTGAGAGATAGCCTTCAGGTGCGGCCACTGACTCGTCGCGGACCTACATAACCCGGTCGACCCCAATGCCCTGATCACTATCGACGAGGTCATCTGACCGCCGAAAGGAATACCGACCGAGGGACTAACATCATCCCGGAGTTTGGCCCTATTCATCGGCCATGACGTCCACGCTGGATGCCTTCCGCGGCTGACAACGTGTCTTGCTCGCTGGCCGTCGTCAGGGCCAAATGATTGTCGTCGATCAGTCCTTGAACAAGCGACAATCTGAGCGGCTTGCGCGCCAGTATACAATCCTTGAAGAGTCCCGCAGCGGATTCGTAGCCGACAATCGAGAGAGTGAACTGAGAGGCGTTTTTTATATGACCCGCTCGACTCACCGGGATCGCCGAGTTAGATTT
>SKPJ01000249.1 GCA_007119595.1 Myxococcales bacterium | reverse complement strand
GATCTCGGACTCGTCGTAATAGGCCTCGTCGGAGGCGGAATACCATCCCTCGTACTCGCCGAGATAGATGTCGCCGGCTTCCACCATGCGGTTGACCATTGCCTCGACGGTGCGGCGATGGTCCTCCTCGGTGGTTCGAATGAAGCGATCATGGGTCAGTTCCAGCCGCTCGAACAGCTCTCGAAATTTCGCCGAATTCTCGTCCACCATCTGCTGGGGCGTAATTCCCCGTTCCTCAGCGGCCCGCTGAATCTTGAGCCCGTGTTCGTCGGTGCCGGTCAAAAAGAAGACATCGTCTCCCTTGAGCCGGTGGTACCGGGCCATGGCATCGGCCAAGATCGTGGTGTAGGCGTGACCAATATGCGGTGCGCCATTGACGTAGTAGATGGGGGTGGTGATGTAGAATTTCGACATCGGATTCGGCTCGCGTTACAGGCTCATTGGTTCACAGAGGAGAAACGAGCCCACAGTGAGAACAAAAACGGGCCGATTTGACAAGCGGCGAGCTGCAGCCAGCGAATGTCGATGGGAGACTTTCTTGACAGCTTCTGAGGCGTCATCGGCGGTGCAACATCATCGGACGGAGTCGAAGGCTTCGATCATCCGTGATCGGGTAAGGACCTGGGGAAGGATCTCCGGGTCGTCGGGACTTTCGGGATCGTAGAGTAGATACAGCGGGACGCCACTGCGACCGAATCTCTCGAGCTCCTCGACGAGGATGTCGTCCATGTGGGTCAGATCCGCTTTGACCATCACGGTATCGGCATTTTGGGCTGCATCTACGACCTCCGAGGTGCTGATGACCTCCCGCTCGTTGACCTTGCAGTTGACACACCAGTCAGCGGTAAAGTTGACGAAGACCGGCCGAGCCTCCTGGAGGGCTTCGTCGACCACCGTCGGTGTCCACTCTTGCCAGTCGATATCACCGGCTTCTGCGTTGGCCGATCGGAACTCCGTGTCGCCCCCGGTTTGCGGTGCTGGCCCCCCCGTGCTGACGTCACCGATGCCGAGCCATCCACCGACACCGATCGCTGCCACGGCGGTGATCACAGCCAGGGTTTTGATGAGGTCAAACGTGCGATATTGGACTTGGCCATAAAGCCAGGCCCCGAAGGACAGGGCGATCAAAAAGCCGAGCAATCCGATCACGGCGTCCGGTCCCGCGACGCGTCCGAAGAGCCACACAAGCCAGAGCACCGTCAAGAGCAGTGCAAATCCCAGAAAATTCTTCATCACGCCCATCCAGGCGCCGGGCTTGGGTATGATTCGATAAAACGCAGGGACCAGGGCGACGGCTACGAATGGTGCAGCCAACCCGAGCCCCAAACTGGTAAAAACAGTGGCGATAATGAGGGGGTGGCTGGTCATGGCGAAGCCGATGGCCGTACCCATAAACGGAGCAGTGCACGGTGTCGCCAAAACGACGGCCAAGATCCCCTCGAAAAAACTACGTCGATCGCTGGACGGTGCGTTCTGTCCTAATTTGGCTGCCGATTTGGGTATCCCGAATTGGTAGACGTCGAAGAGATTCAGAGCAAAAAGAACCATCACCGCCGCCAGGGTGACGACGAAGAGCGGATGCTGAAATTGAAAGCCCCAACCCACCGTTTCTCCGGCCATCTTCAAACCGATGACCACGCCGGCGAGGATGAGCATTGAGGTGATGATGCCGGCGGAGTAGCCGAGCCCGTGTCGCAGACGTTCACCGCGCGAGTGCTCGCCCATCGACGCCAATGCCGTCACCTTGACCGCCAGCACTGGCAGCACGCAGGGCATCAAATTGAGTAACATCCCTCCCAGAAATGCCAGTATCAATGCTTCTGCAAAACCCATGAATCTCCTGTACAAAATGTGGCCAGCGGATCGACTTCACCGCTCACTCGAGCCATTCGTCCTATAACGCCGTTTATCCCATGCGATTAATCCTACGACACGACTTCCAGCTATCCCCGGTACGATGGTATGCGCGCTGCGACGGTTTCAAAGGGGAGCTGACAGTGCGCTCGTTGTCGGCGCTGGGGCGGACGCAAGGTCAGGGGGCGTCGTTTAGAGCCCAGTCGTAGTCCAGCGCGGATGTCGAGGGATCACCATCGTGTTCGTCGATAAACGCCCGGATCTCGTCGGTGGTATAGCGCGCGATATATTGGGCGAGATTGGGCGCATGCCCGATAAAATCGGAGTTGATGAAATCGTCTTCGTACCAATCCATGACCCGTGTAAAGCGAAGGGTGTCCCCATCGACGCGGACAAATCTTTCATCCGACAAAAGAGCCGTCGTCCGGGCCTCGAGTTGCTGCTCGACGCGCTCTCCCTGAAAGGCAACGTCCGGTAAGTAGGGGCAACTGCGAGCCGCGCAGTTGACCGCAAAATGAATTCGCGGATCTCTGTACAGGGGGCGAATGATCTCATGTTCGATCTGATCGAGGCTGAGAGTATATCCGCCTACGTCGTAGCGCTCGGTCGTCCAGGGGTCAGAGATATCACGGATGGATTCAATGCCTGGATAATGTTCCACGATGAGCTTGAGCGTATATGCATTATAGGCGTTGATGAGCAGGGCCAGTTGTTCGCCTCGGTCGAGATTCTTCAGATCCACACCGGCGATGGAGGCCAGGTATTCATCGAGTTGTGCTTCTTCGGACTGCAGTGCGGCGTAGTCCACCACGCCTTCCTGCGCGTCGACATGTCGGGTCAGAAGGTCGTTGTATTCACCATGGTCGAAGGACGCGTTGCCGTTTTCCATCCCCTGTTCCAATTCGTCGACGATCGGACTATCGATCAAATTGGCATCCGGGGCCTTACATCCGATGAATCCGATGAACAGCAGTCCGAGCAACAACAAAAAGAGGACAGTGGAGGTCGCTGTAATTGGGATGTTCATGGTGGTCTCTGCGTGACTGGGTCACCGGGGACAGCTCTATTTAGTAAGTGCAGGACAGCGAGGAAATGTTACATCCGTGCCGTTCACAGATATCACACAGATCAGGACTCGTCTGATTTCTCAGTGGCTTTCTTCCGGGGAGGATCACCGTCCCAGAGCATTTCATCATGTCCGCAGCGTTGAGTGCTCGTGACGGAGGGGGGATTGAGTTCGAGCTCCTCGATGGGAAGCAGATGCGTTGAGTTATCGTGTAAGATGGCCACGGTGACACGCCGGTTGATCACGTCCACGCTCTTCACCGTCGCCGTTCCAAATTCGGTGCCCACAGATTGGCCCTTTTCGGGCAGTCCGGTGCGCAGCCTGCGATATAGTGTTTGTTCGTAGACCAGACAACACATCAGCCGGCCGCACATTCCGGAGATCTTATCGGGGCTCAAGGTGATACCCTGTTGCTTCGCCATTCGAATCGAGATCGGTTCGAAATGGTCGAGAAAAGTGCTGCAGCACAATTCTCGACCGCAGGGGCCAATGCCGCCGATCATCTGGGCTCCGTCGCGCACACCGATTTGATACATCTCGATCCGGGTCCGAAATTGCCCGGCCAAGTCCCGGACCAGGTCACGAAAGTCGACACGGCCTTTGGCGGTAAAATAAAAGACGATGCGCGAGCCATCTTGAATGCACTGGGTGCGAATGAGCTTCATGGGTATCTTGCGCTCATCGATGCACTCCAGAGCAAAGCGGTGGGCTTTTTTCTCCAGATCCTCGTTCTGGCGGGCCTTTCGCAGGTCCGATGGATTGGCTTTGCGCAGGATCGGCACTAATTCATCGCTGTCTGCGAGCTCACGCCGCATAGGACCGGTGACCTCCGCGACCACCGGACCATATCGCCCCTTTGCAATGACCTGATCACCGGGTAGGAGCTGGAATTGGCGGGCGTCGGCGAGGTGTTTGAGATGATTGAGTCGGTATTCGATGGGAACGATATCGACCAGTCGCTTCGACCCCTCATAGAGTTCGCCGTCGTCCAGGTTGGAACTGAAGAGTGTGGAAGACATAATAGAGTCGATGCCGGTTCAGGCAGTTGGAACGAGACCACGCGAGCCGGGATTCTGCAGGCGGGCGAGCAGATCTTCGGCGAGTAATGTCGAGTTGACGTGGTGGTTGAGACGTCGGCGTGCCGCCATCAGAGCTTGCAGGGTGGCCAAGATTGTCTCCAGGGAGAAACGAGGAGCCTGGGAGGCCAAAAGTTGCATCAAGTCCGAATTGACGACGCGCGAGGAGTCTGCCCGTTGGTAGAGCATTAAATCCCGCATAAAGACCGTCAATATGTCGATGCGGTGTTCCAACTCCCCGCTGGAGTCGCTCAATTGATCGGCCAATTCCAGCCAGGCCCGTGGCGATGAACCGTCGAGCTCAAAGACAGCGTTTAGAAACTCTTCGCGATCGGCGAGCATTCCGGAGCGAATCATGGATAGGGAGCGGCCCAGGCTTCCCTCTCCATAACCGGCTGCGACGGGCAAAAGCGTTTGGTCCACGTCGTCGTCCACCAATTCACCGAGAGCGTCGGCGACGATCTCTTCGTCGAGGGCGCCAAATCGCATCCGTTGGCAGCGGCTGATGATGGTGTCGAGAAGTCGATGGGGCTGATCGGTGATCAGTGTCAGCAGCATCCGCTCCGGCGGCTCCTCCAAGGTCTTCAGCAAGGCGTTTGCCGCCTCCTCCGACATGGTGTGTGCATCGTCGATTAATACGACGCGAAAACGCCCCTCGTAGGGCGCCGAGATGGAGGCCTTCTGGAGCTGTCGGATTTGCTCGATTTTAATGATCTTCTTCGGCGGCTCGATAAAGAATACGTCCGGATGCTGTCGTTCTGAAATGCGCCGACAGGTCGAACAGTTTCCGCAATCGTGAGCAAAGGAGCCTGCCCGTCGATTTTCACAATTGAGTACGGCGGCCAGAGCATGAGCCACCGTAAATTTGCCAATCCCGGGAGGACCGGTAAATAGATAGGCGTGATGCATTCGATCCGATTCCAGGGCCTGCGCCAGGACGTCGAGCACCCGTTGGTGATCGAGAATTTCATTCCATCGTTTCACAATGCCGCTCCGAGCCAGATTGATGACTCTCAGAGGGTAGGCCGGGGTTGTTATTGCGTAAAGGCCATATATACGGGGCGTCCATTGCGAAGTACCTTTAAGCGTATGACGTCATCGGCGGAGTTGGTCTGTATGGCATTGCGGAACTCTTCCTCGCTATCCACCTTGGTGGCGCCGACCTGGACGATGACGTCGCGATTGCGAAGCCCGGCGTGGCGCGCCGGAGAGGTCTCGGACAGCGATGTGACGACGACCCCTTCGTCTTCGGGGGCGCTCAGTTGCCGAGACCATCGTTGGGTCATCGCCGTGACCTTTACGCCCGCCGGTTGGTCATTGGTCTCCGTGGAGGCGTCGGGAGAATCACCGGGCAGATCCGGGGGAGATTGATCGGGAAGGGGTTGAAGATGGACCTGAACTTCAATTGGCTCCCCATCGCGGATGATGGAGAGCGACACCTCGGCATCCTGCGGTGTGGTGGAGACCATTAAGGGGAGCTCATTGCTATGCTCGATGGATTGCTCGTTCATACTGACGATGATGTCCCGGATGCGAATGCCCGCTTCTTCGGCCGGACTGCCCTCCAGGACCTCCGTGACCAGGGCACCGCGCTTGTCCTCCAATTCGAAGGAGCGCGCCAGCAGTGGATCGAGAGGTTGGATGCGCACTCCGAGCCAACTGCGGATGACGTAGCCCCGCTCGTGCAATTGGGGCAGCAGAGTCTTCACGAGATTGATGGGGATCGCAAAACTAATGCCCTGTCCCTGGCGGTTGATCGCCGTATTGATACCGATGACTTCCCCATCCATATTAATCAGCGGTCCACCGGAGTTGCCGGGATTGATGGGAGCATCGATCTGGATGAAATTACCCTGGTGGTCCTGCCCTTCGATGGGAAGATCTCGGCGATCGAGAGCGCTGACGATCCCAGCGGTTACGGAGTGGCTCAAACCAAGGGGGTTTCCGATGGCCACCACGTAATCACCGACCTGAATGGTGGAACTGTCCCCCAGGGGAACGGCGGGCAGCGCACGGTCGGCTTCGATCTGCAACAGGGCGATGTCGGTGATCGGATCGCCTCCGATGACCTTGGCGTCGAATTCGGTGTCATCGTCGAATTTCACGCTCACCGTGGAGGCGCGGTCGATGACGTGAAAATTGGTTACCACATAACCATCGGGATGGATCACAAACCCCGACCCCTCGGCGAGTCCTTGATGGCCCGGCATCGCTCGTCGGGCCCGGCCGGGAAGATCATCTTCGTCGTAGGTGATCAGCAGATTGACTACTGTGGGACCGACCTGACGGGCCAATTTGGCATAGGGCGACGGTGGTGCTTTTAGTTGATGGGTTGTCAAATCGCGCTCGATCCACAGAGCCCCGTTGTGATCGGAGGACGGCCCGTCATCGGCCAGCGCCGTCGAGGCAGTACCCAAAAGCACCACTGACAAGAGGGCCAAAATGAGCGTCCGAGATAGGCGCGTGGGAAATGGAAGCATCGTCAATACCTTTCGTGGGGCATTGGCTGGCGAGGAGCGCGAAAATAATGCAGCGGCGAGTAGTGAGCGAAGTTTTCGACGCGGCTGGTATACAGACAGGCATAGACCTCGACCTGTTCGCCGAAGATGCTGTTTTTATTTCCCTGCTTAAACAATAACCCCCAGTAGGGGTTGAACTGGGCTTCTAATTTCTTCTCCAAGCTCAATATCTCGTCGAGTAGATCTCTGCGCCGTTTGCGCAGGTGGTCGTGGTTTTTCTGTATCTCTCGGCGCGCATTGCGCAATTGTTCGGGGTCAAAATCGGGCAACTCCTCATCTGGCTCGTCATCACCTTTGGCTACCTCGACTTCATCTTCCCCGTTGAGGAGGGCATCCACCTTATAGGTCAGGCCTTGATCAAAGGCGATTTCCTCGTTGACCCGCTGGATTTCGAGCTCCAGTGATTCCAAACGGCTATTTTCCTCCCGCAGAGCCGCGGACTGACTCAGCTCACGCTCCATCTCCTGCACGATCATGACCGTGCGCCAGGCACTCGATTTCTTGCTGCGCACGATATCTCCATAGATGTGATCGCCGACGAAGAGGACTCGATTGCCGCGAAATCCGCTGATCCTTTCAAAATCCACCAGATTTCCCCCTTGATAGATCTTGCTTCGGTCGAATTGACTAAACTCCTTACCCAATATCGTTCCGTCCGTATCGACCTGCAAAAATGGGTTTCGCTCCGTAAAAAAATCGGGCTTTTGTGCTCCCGTGACCACGATATCAAAATAATTTTGCCACCGCGGGTATTCTGGCAAGAGATCGTCGAGCAGATAGCTCAAGATATGGTCCGTAAACGGCGCGTAGCTATTGGTCAGAACAAAGAGCTTTTTTCCGGCGGATCGAAATTTGTGCAGCGTCAGCGCCAGGTCGACCGTTCGCTCCAGGTATTGGTCGGTATCGTCGATGATTTCATTTTTGATGGAATCGTCGCGATGGGCGAGGTCGATGCAATAGCGGATGTCTCGGTACAGCCGCTGCCAATCGTGTTTTTTCTCCGGCTGTACGGTCTCAAAATAATCGACCAGTGCGGCGTATAATGAAGCGTCGGGAAGGGCAAAGAGGGTATCGACCAGCGCATAGCGCGCGGTGGTCATACGCATGGAATTGACCCGATACTCGTAGAGGTCATCGCCGGTGACCTCTTGAAAGCCGTGATAGACCTTTCCGACGTGGCGATGGCTGTCGAGCTTGAAGATATTTCCGCGATGCGTGTCGATGACCAGCCCGCGAATCGCGAAATCAGTGGGTATCTCGATATCGAGCACGGCTTCGGGATAGCCCCGTTCCTCGACCAATCGCTCCAGGGTCTTTTCGACGCTCAACTTCTCGATCGCATCCTGATCATAGAGGGCGAGCGTGTAATCCATATCGAATCCGATCAATCCGATATCACCCAGATTGATATCTCGATTGCAGTACACCTGACGCGGTCGCTCAACGTTGAGGACCCCGCTGTGGCGAAGTACTTCCAATAGGTTTTCAGCCTGCCGTGTGCGCGAAGTTTTGGGGGGATTGACCACAGAAATACCTCGTCCCGAGAAAATTCAGCCAACGCCGGACGAAGGGGCGTTGGTCATCGAAATGGAAAACACAGGATAGCAACCCCAGGAAACGGTAAACAAGGGTGGGGCGACGGCGATTCCACCATAATCTTTGCGAAAAACTGGAAAGTGGGCCTCGATCTGTGCTAACCCCTGTCAGTTGTGGTGCGTTATACGGCATATTCGGCGGAAACGATTTGAGCATTCCGCCTGAATCTTCCGGTATTATACAGCACCTATCCATGTGCATGTGAATATTCGTTCGTTTGCGAACTTGTGAAGGAGTAACTCAGATGAAGAAGTGGCAACGATACCTAATCATAGGTGCCCTGGCAGTTGGACTTGCCGTCGGTTGTGGAGACGAAGACGATCCCGTCGAGCCCAATCAAACCACAAACCAGGATCCGAATCAGGACCCGAATCAGGACCCGAATCAGGACCCGAATCAGGATCCGAACCAGGACCCGAATCAGGACCCGAATCAGGACCCGAACCAGGACCCGAATCAGGACCCGAATCAGGACCCGAATCAGGATCCGAACCAGGACCCGAACCAGGACCCGAACCAGGACCCGAACCAGGACCCGAATCAGGACCCGAACCAGGATCCGAACCAGGACCCGAACCAGGACCCGAACCAGGACCCG
>SKPJ01000509.1 GCA_007119595.1 Myxococcales bacterium | reverse complement strand
GTGCGCCTATTCTTCGATGAACAGCGCGATCTCCCCGTCAAAGACCTCTTATACGAGACCATGGACAGGCTTCCGGAGTGGGCTGGATGCGATCATGCAGCATCGGTACTGGTCACCCATGATCTGGATGCGATGACCCTGGAAGATTCGACGAAAGGCCAATTCAATGTGCTGGCGGAGCGGCTTTATTTTGGCGGTGACGACGACGATCGCCGCGATCGCCTGGTGGGAATGGCCGTCTCCACAGAAGGGGAAGAGACATTGCTCGGGGATGCCCTTCGACGACACGGTCAACAGCCCGACCAGGTCTATTTTCAATATCGGCTACGCGACGGGGACGACGGCACCTGGCAGAGGGCGCCGTCGGAACAGAAGCAATTGCTCGGTTGGCACGATGCATCGGAGCGGCCGCGGGAATCGATGGTGGTACTCATTCCACTGGTTCATCAAAGTCGGCACGAACGCGATCTTTTGGGGTTTTTGGCGCTGTCCTGGAAGGCCGACGCCCCCCTCGCACCGTCGATCGAAGAAGTGCTCTCCGGGTTGGGGTCCAGCCTTGCTCGCCTGCTGCGGCAGTCGCCGCTATATACCCTGAGTGTGCGCAAAATGTGGGTGGTTCGAAGGGTTCGCGAGCAGATCGAGGAGGCATTGGTCGCCGGTGAACGAGGGCACGAGCCGCTGGAGGAGTTGATCGGCTCGGTCAGCCAGTTGGTCGCTCGTCACGTCGACGTTCCTTCCTTTGCCATCGGCTATCTGAGGGGAGAAAAAGGGGAGCGCATGTTGCGATATGTCCACCCCCACGGATGGACCCGCTTCGACGATATCGATTTGGCCGTCGATGTGGCACCATCGGAGCGCGTGGATTCCGGAATATCTGCACTCTCCGTGCGTCTCGAGCGCCCGGTAGTGCTGGCCGGTGGACACGGCGAGGGGGCGAGCCAGGAGTTCAAAAATCATCTGTGGGTCGATGAACAGGGGCAACGGATCCTGGACGCCCGGGCAGTGGGACATTCGGTAGAAAGTCTTCGTCAACTAGGGCGCCCGCTCAGGGAGTATTACAAACCGGCCCGCGAATCGGCCTATGCCACCCTCGCTTATCCCATGATTTTTTCGGACACACTGCGCGGAGTGTTGACCGTAGAGGTGGAGAAGACCACCGATTGGCTGTGGTGGACCGGATTTGGAGGACATCTTTTCTGGGATATGATCGCCCGCGAAATGGCGATGGGGCTCGCCCTTTTGACAGCCCATCGGGATTGATCGCCGGGATGGCCTCTATTTATTCCTCACAGAGCCGGTGGGTGGCATCCAATAGGGCGGGCATCGCGGTTCCCGCTTTGGCCCGGATCAGGATGTCGCAAATATCTGATAATGCCGAGGGATTGGGGTTAATCTCAATCAGAGTCGCCCCGTGAGCCCGCGCGGAGTGCGGAAGCGATGCCGCCGGCTGGACGAGCCCGCTCGTGCCGACGATGAGACACACATCGGCCTCCTCGGCAGCTTCCATACTATCCTGTAGCGCCTCCGGCGGAAGAGATTCGCCGAACCAGACGACGCCCGGTCGCAGTGGCCCACCGCATTCTCTGCATTCCGGAAGCTCTGCGAGGTCCAGGGTCAGATCCTCGAAACAATGGCTGCACTGATGGCAGCAAACTTCGAGAAGCGATCCGTGAAGATGCCGGATGCGGGGCCGGGCGCCGAATTCATCGGCCGCCGCCTCCAGCAGGTGATCGACATTCTGGGTGGCAATGGTGTAATGGCCGGTCTGAGCCAATTCGATCAACGCGTGATGGCCCGGATTGGGGTCGATGGTATCCAATTTGTCGCGCCTTTTTTGATACCACTGCATCATCTCCTGGCGATCGCTATCGAAGGTGGAGACATGGGTCAGCCGGGAGATATCGGGATCATTGAACATCCCATCGGGGCCCCGGAAGGTCGGTACTCCCGATTCCGCGGAGAGCCCGCTTCCAGCGCAGACCAGAACATTGGGTCGATTGCATAAATGACGGGCTGCGCGATCGATGGCCGCTGCATTCATGGGATCGGTGGGGTGGTAGTAGGTATCAGCGAGTCGATCGGCCACCGCGAGGGCGCGGCGACCGATGGTTTTGAGGAGCGATTTGACGAGCCGTACTGCCACATCGGGTCCCGCTACTGGGTTTCAATTCCAGCGAAATGGAATGGGATCGGCGCCGATGGGGGTGGAGTCGGAGCGGGCTGGAACGAAGCCACTGAATTGACGGCTCCGAGTGGAGTTTTGGATCACGAAACGGGTCCGCGATCCATCGGCTTCCACATCGACCGTGAAGGTGGGCTCCAGGTCGGGATGACCCACGGTGATACGCCCGCTGTCGTCACCCAGTTGGAGACCTCGGATACGAAGGATATTAATTTCGGTATAGCGCAGTGCTCCGGGCTGGAGTGCCACGAAGTCTTCGGCTGCCCGGTAGTTTTCGGTCAGGGTCTCTCGTGCTGTGTCGTAGTCGATGTCGTAGATGATTTCGAAGTCCATTCGGCTCCGGCTGGCGACTCGATCGGAGGAGATTTCATCCCAGGGAAAGACCAGCGGCGCAGAATCGAAGCGATCGGCGACGATCAACTCGTCGACCGGGATGATCTTCGGGGAATAAGGGGCATCGTCATCGGCAAATGCAGCAGCGGGAGCCAACAACAACGCGACGAAAAAAAGAGCGGCGATATAATTGAGGCGTATCATCTTTCTCCAGTGGCCTGGCAAGCGAGAGTGAATCGGCGACCGACGGTGCGAGCTCCGGCGGTGGGCCTGTGACAATCTGCGCCGGGCAGTGTAATGCAATCGGAGCGCTTAGAGAAGCCCGCGTGATGATGGGGGTATCGATAATCGGGGGGGAAGGAATTCGGTCCGCTACGGGTTTGTCGAGGTGATGGGAAGTAATCCGAGAAATTGCAACAGGAGTACGACATGGATCCTCTCTGGATCGACGAAGGCCCACAATTGGAACGATTTTGTCGCCAAATCGGCGATGGCCCGGTGGCGGTGGACACCGAAAGTGACCACTTCCACGCCTACCAGGCGCGGGTCTGTTTGATCCAGTTGGCGGTGGGCCCACGGCAGGCCCTCGTCGATCCATTGGCCCTCGACGAGGAGGACTTGGCGCCGCTATTCGATATCTTCGAGGATCCAGATGTCGTCAAAATTCTCCACGCCGCGCGAAACGATATTATCGAACTCGATCGGGACTACGGGGTCAGCCTTTGCAATATATTCGATACCCAGATCGCGGCTCGTTTTTTGGACTGCGATCGAAATAGCCTCGATTGGATGCTCGAACATCTGCTGGGCGTCGAGACCGGTGCGGCGTTTAAGCGATTCGACTGGACGACGCGACCGATTCCCGCGGATGCCCGGCAATACGCCGTCGACGATGTGCGCTATCTCCAGGAGCTTCGCGAGCGCTTTGCCCCGAAGCTCCGAAAGGTCCAGTGGTGGGAGGCCTTTTCTCAGCAATGTGACTTCGTGGCCCAGAGCGTCGAATACGAGGCAAAGCAATTCGATCCCAATCGCTGGCGCAGAATCAAGGGAAGTTCCAAACTCGATGGACCGGGACGGGCGGCATTGCTGGCGCTTTATCTGTGGCGCCACGAATTATGTACCAAACTCAATCGCTCGGCGGTGACCATATTTCCAAATGCCGTGATGCTTCGACTGGCCCGACAGAGGCCGGTGACCGCCGGGGAAGTTGCCGATACGAAGGGCATTCCCAAGCGGCTGGTCAACAACCACGCGGAGGCGATTGGCAAAGTCATCGCCGGTTCTTCGATTACCAAGCCTCCTGCCCGAAAACCCGTCAAAAGGGCGTGTAAACCGTCGCCGCCAGAACAAAAAAGGCGCTATAACGCACTGCGCACGTGGCGCAACGAGCGAGCAAAAGAATACGGCATTCCCTCAGAGTTTATCGCCACCAATGCCACCCTGACTGAGATCGCCGCCAGCCCACCGACGAGCATCGATGAATTACGCGAATTTCAGGCCATCCTTCCCTGGCAGGCCGACGTCCTGGGCGATGAGATCCTCGAGCTGATCGAGCACAAATGATCGGCGGCTTGTCAGTCCCGATCCTTTTCAGTCCCTCGGCAGGCCCCATACCAGGATGATCTGCTCCGGGTCGCCCAGTCCTTCGGGAACGCTCAGGGACGGGGTTTGATTGCGGTTGAGTTGGCGGGCCTGGCGGGCCACACGGGGCGTGACGTAGGTGGCCAGTTCCTGGAGACTTATCTGACCGTCGCCGTTTATATCGGCCCGCCCCTCGCCGATGGCGCGCACCAGGTGACGGGTAAATAGCCCCTCGTCGGCGTCCGGTGCGTTGCCCGAAATCTCGTCGGCTGCCGAGGATGAAAAAAGAGCCACCCGCGGTGCCGTGGGAGCCTGTTGAACCGGTACCAGTGGTCGCGTGCCTTCCGGAAGTGCCGAGCGATCGCCGGAACCGGAAAAGCAGGCGTCGACGAAGGCCACAATATCCCGGGCCGGCGTATCCTCGAGGTGGTTCATCACATCCTCCATTAAGAGACCGGTCTGCTCGATGGTTTCCGGACGGCCCTCGTACGGAAGCAGGTAGGACTCACCACTTTCGACGTTCGGTGAGCCATGACCGCTAAAGAAGAAGTAGATGCGACCATCGGAGGAGACGTTTTCTCGAAACCACAGAAGTTGAGCGATGATATCGCCACGGGTGGCGCCATTGTCGGTCAATAAGTGGATATTTTGATCCGGGACCCCCAGGCTCTGTTCCAACATCTTGGAAAATGCGATGGCGTCATCTCTTGCTCCGGGCGTCGGGGGGAGATCGCGATAGTCCTCGACACCGATGACCAGTGCATAGGCGTTGGGTTGGGGAGCGGCCACGACATATTCGCCTTCGGCGGCGGGGTTCGGCTCGGAGTCCGCCTCGGACGGAGCGGTTGCTGGGTCGACTGATGCGGTGGCAATGTCCTGGTCCGGTGCCTTCATTTGCGCGATCTCGGTCACTCGAGGAGATTCGAACATGGCGTTGACGACCAGGGTAGCCAGGCTTACCTCGTGGGCCCGGGTGGCATCGCGGCGACTGGAGAATCCCTCGCTGGAGACATGCTGCGGGGCGGTCCAGACGGCACTGTCGACGGTGGCGTCGTCGTGAATCATGGTCACTTCCCAGCGCAACTGATTTGCATCCTCGACTGAAAAGATTTGGGTCGGGCCCATGGCCGGTTCGACGTACACCTGTAATTCGACCATCGGCGCCGGGCCTCGTTCGCCGACGACGCGGACCCCGGCATCGCTCAATCGGGCCTCGATGGCTGTGGTCCATCGGCGCGCCAGATCTTCGGGGCTGGCCTGGTGGGTCGGAAAGTCGTAATCGGCGTGTCCCTCCGAGTGCTGCGGAATTTCAGCGGTTGGCGCCTCGTGAAATCCCTGGCCGGCGCTCAACTCACCGTCGTCCGGGGTATCGAGTTCGACACTGACGGCCACCGTGAGATGTGAGACGTCCACCGCCGGCTCTTGGAGGGGAACCTCTTCGACGGCTGGGAATGTCGAACATCCGATGCCTATGGTGGCCGCAAGGGTTCCCAAGATGGAGAGGGCGAAGATCACTCGGCGAGTGTTGAGCATGGTGGCATCCTCAAAAAAATACGGTCCGGTCCGTGGATCCAGCACCAAAATCGCTCCGGACACTGCGGTCGACCATCAGTCTCGGGGCAGTCCCCACAACAAGATGATATTGGAGGGGTCGCCCAATTCTTCGGAAATACTGAGCTCCGGGTTCTGATTGCGATTGGCTCGTTGGGCATCGCGAGAGACACGGGGGGCGACGTATTGTTTTACTTCGGCGAGGCTTATCTGCCCGTCGCCGTCGATATCGGCCCGACCTTCGGCGATGGCGCGAATGAGGTGCTGGGTAAATAGGCCCTCCTCCGAATCCGGTGCATTGCCCGAGATTTCCGCTGCGGCGGAGGACGAGAAAAGAGCGACGCGCGGCTCGGGAGTCGTTTGTTGAACCGGAACGAGAGGTCGCGTGCCTTCGGGAAGCGCCGAGCGATCGCCGGAACCGGAAAAGCAGGAGTCGACGAATGCTAGAATGTCGCGCGCCTCGGACTCTTCGAGACTGCTGAGCACGTCATCGACGGGCAGGCCCGTATACTCCAGGGTTTCCGGCTGTCCCTCATAAGGGAGCAGATAGGAGGCTCCGGTTTCGACATTCGGCGTTCCATGTCCGCTGAAATAAAAGAAAATTCGGCCGTCCGAGGGGACATTGTTCTGCAGCCACGAAAGCTTGGCCAAAATATCTCCCCGGGTGGCATCGGAATCGGTGATCAGGTGGATATTATTCTGGGGTACTCCGAGGGTATGGCGGAGCATGTCGGAGAACCGTTCGGCATCGCCGCGGGCTCCGGGAGTGGGCGTCAGGTTGCGATAATCCTCAATGCCGATGACCAGAGCGTAGGCATTGGGTTGGGGCGCTCCGGAGACGCGTTGGGAGGAACTCTTCGCCGGCGTGGGCTCCGTGTGAGGGCTGGCCGGTTCCGGGGCGGCATCGGCGCTTTGAGTTGCACCGTCTCCAGTGGAGATTCGATGCCAATCGGAATCGCTCTTCTGAGGATGTTCCAGATCGGAGATATCGTAGCTGGCGCAGCCGACGCCAAGTGCCACAAATATTGCGATCAACACCAGGATTCGCTTCCCAATTTTGTTCATGAAAAAAACCATTTCATCGAATCATCAATCCACCGGGTGATCAATGCATAGAAGATGTGAGCAATGCGTGGGTTTCGGCGACGAGCTCGGCATATGCATCGGTCAGTGCCTTTCGGATATCCTGCTCCAGATCACCGGTGTTCATCGAATAACTCTGCGAGGACGAGTAGCCCACGAAACGCCGGCCGTAGCGGTTGCCACTGCGGGGATCGGTGAGCTCAACTTCGACGATCGCCGAGGCTCCGGTGCAGTCCAACACCAATTTGCAACCCGACTCTCTCACCCCGTATAGCCGCTCGATATGAACATCCATTTCAACCTTGCCCGCACCGTCAACTGGGTCGATTTCAACCTGAAAACCAGCGCGCCGAAACTCGGCCGCCAATCCCGCGGCAAGCCAGTCCTCGTAGGGTTCGGTCAAGACGATATTGCGGTATCCGGAGTCGCCGATCTGAGTCCCCGTGGCATTTCCCTCGGAACTCGAAAGCGCAAGCGCGATGGCGAAGTTGTCGGCTCCGGAGAGTTGACTTTGCTCGGCGAGGTATGGGTCATCGATGGTATGGGCCGAACATCCCACCCCCGTCATGCAGACCGCGATGACGAAGACAACAACCACCGCTTGCCATCCAACGATGGTGCTGGCTTGCGAAGAACTGAAATTTCGAAACGAGTTCGCCATGGTACGAGATCACAAATCAGGTCAATGGATCTTTCGATAAGGCCATTTCTATCAGTGGGCAAAAATATCACAGCCCGTATGCGCTCGAAAGCTCGGTTCCTTTGTCCCTGGGAAAACAGTGCGCAATTGGTGGGCATCGGTGAGCATCGCGGCGAAACAACAGACAAGATACGACAAGGCCGCCAGTCCAGAGGACGGCGGCCCTGACATTTGCCTCGACGAGTGATTCGTCAGTCGAGGGCTTCGATCTCGGGCTCGAAGCAGAATGTATAGGGATCGGTGTTGCTGCCACTGGACCAATCATCGGGAACTAACCAATGGTTACACGACGACGATATGGGTTGGATGCTCTGAAAGAGCGGCCGCTCCCAAGCCGTGGTCGAAGCGGGATAGGTGTCCGGTCCCTGCGTAGAGAATAATCGCTCGTTAAGAGTGAAGTTGTCTTGGAGATCCATGGAGATCGACGAGCCCATATAGTTCGTATCGTAATCGACCAGCAACGCCTTGAACGCCGCCGCGAAATAATCGGCGCCGTGGTCCTGGAATTGCTCGCACAGAGGCTCCCAGCTCAGCAGCAGGGAGTCGAGTTCACTGTCATTGTAATCCCAGACATTGTCGTCTCTCCAGTCTTCGTAGATATCTCGAATCTCATCCTCCAGCATGCCGCAGTGGAAGAGATTGCCAAATACACCGCCGGAGAATGTATTCAAGATTCCGTCCAACGCCTCAAGATTTTGTTCCCAGATATAGTCTACGAGGTCAAATAAGGGCCAACTAAATGAGGCCGATTGGAAGGCCGTCTTCCGCCAGCCAAAACTGCTCAATCGCATCTCGGCATTATTGTTGGAGGCCCAGGAGACATCGGCGGCGGAGAGACTCTCCGTCGTACAACTGGGATTATCGATCATCGGCTCGTCGCCTTGCTCGATGCAGTTCTCAACATCGGTGGCCCAGGTCCAGGAGAGCTCGGAGGTCTCAAAGCTCGTATTGCGTCGCAGCGCATAGTCCATTTCATCGGTGTCCACTTCCCAGGCGGACTGCAGATCCGGCGATCCCACAACCTCCGCCGTGAGTGTCTCCATCGCCAATAACTGCAACCAACCCAATTCAGTTTCGGGGCTATTATAGGATCCACTGGCCATGTTGTCCCAGCGTTCATCAAGCGCATTTTCCAGCACATACCAAAAGTGCCAATCTTCCCCGGTCAGATCACTGGAGCCATCGAGGACAGCCAAAAACGCATCGTCGTGATCAAAGCCAGAGCTGGTTCCGAACGATTCAGCGAAGGGCTCTATATCGGGCCACCGTCCAAAGACATAGCTGATTGCTCCCTCCCCGGAACTTCCCCAGCAATCCGGCGAATCGTCGGAGAAACAACCGACCAATTGGTAGCCGATATTTTCCGTC
>SKPJ01000514.1 GCA_007119595.1 Myxococcales bacterium | reverse complement strand
CGAAGCGGCGTTGCGGCTCACTCGACGATGCTACATCGCATCGCCTCGTCGCCGCGCCTTGTCCGACGCACACTCGACTTTGCAGTCTATCTCCATCAACTTCTGCTCACGGCGTTATAACAGCCAGTTGTGTAGCTTAGAAGCACCCGTAGAAATCGGAAATCAGTACTGTGGTCACGACGATGAAGATGACGATAAACGCCCCCTGCAGGGCGACTCCGCGGTGCTCTCGCTTGATTTTTTTGGCTCGATCGGCCTCTATGGGGCGCAGGTCAATCAGGGGTTTATGACCGCGCATATAGTTTTTTGCGCTGGTGGCTTCACGCCGCCAGAAGGCCTCATCTTCATCGGTCAGGTGTTGTCCGGTCGTATCGACGCGATACGTTAGCTCGATGCCTTCGTCATCTGCGGTGGCGCTTACGGTGGTGTATAGATCGGTCATATTTGACGACCACCAACCGGCGCTTGGCTTGCCACGGGTCAACACGATCGTGGTCGATGCCGAGGGGTTGGTCGCTGAAGGCCGGTAGCCGTTGTGTTCGTAAAACGAACGCAGAGCATTGAGACAACGGCTGCTATCGTCGTCGACAGGCAGGGAAAATGTCTCCTCGAATTGGCTCATTGGACGGGTCCGTGATGAGAGAGAGGAGCCGGATACGGTTGGCTTCAATAGCCTAGCAATGGTAGCACAGGGGCTGTTGGCCCGCCAACGCGGGCCGATGGTGTCGCCACCACAGTGCAATACCAGACCAGGAACGCGAGATGATCGAACAAATTGATCACATCGGAATTGCCGTCCACTCCATCGAAGAAAGCAGTTCCTTGTACCGAGATGTATTGGGGCTGACGTTTCAGGGATCGGAGGTGGTCGAAGAACAGGGCGTGAAGGTGGCCTTTTTTCAAATTGGTGAGGCCATGATCGAGTTGCTGGAACCGATTGATGACGAGGGACCAGTTGCGCGGTTTTTGGAGCGCAATGGAGAGGGAGTTCATCATCTGGCATTGCGCTGTGACGATATCAATGCCGAACGGGAAGCAGTGGAGCAGGCCGGGATTCGTCTGCTCAGCGATCGCCCCCTCGACGGAGCTCATGGCAAACGGATTTCCTTTTTGCATCCCCGGGATACGGGCCGGGTGTTGCTCGAGCTGACACAGCGGCAAAAGGAAGCTACAAAAACCTAATCGCCAATCTAGCTTACCAGAGAAAATGAGTGGAAAACTTGAAATAGTTTCAATCTCGTCAAACGTTGAGTCCACAGCCCACCGAACGGGTACTGATATTGCTTCCCGTTTTGGCGATGATGAGAATGCATCCAGTCCACCGGTTTTACGGGCAGTCCATCGACACGATGTGGATGGAGTATGGGCCCGGATTTCAATTGCAAGCCTCCCCCAGGAGGCGGAAAGATTTTTGGTCGAAACATTCCTCGATTAAGACATCGCGAACGTTAGGAGAACCCACTACATGAGTTCCACACAGAGCCTGCTGCATACCATCAGTCAGCACCATGATATCGACGAATACCGAGACCTTCATTGGGAAGGCAGCTTTGAGGATTATCTCAATGTGATACGAGATAATCCCAAGGTGACCCGAAATGCCTATCAGCGCATCTTCGATATGGTGATGTCCTATGGCACCGAAGAATATATCGACAATAAAAAGAAGATCGTGCGCTACAACTTCTTCAAGGACGAGATCGGCGGTGGTCAGGACGCCATCTACGGGCTTGATATTCCCCTGATGCGATTGGTGAACGTCTTTAAGGCGGCGGCCAACGAGTACGGAACGGAAAAGCGGATCATCTTGCTCCACGGTCCGGTGGGGAGCTCGAAGTCGACGATCGTTCGATTGCTCAAAAAAGGTCTCGAGGAATACACCCGCACCGAAGAAGGGCAGCTGTATACCTTCTCGTGGGTGATGCCCGAGGAACTCCAGCATCTGACGGGTGGTCAAGAGGAACTGCCGGATCCGATGAACGAGGAGCCCCTCAAACTCATCCCCAGCGAATGGCGTAAGGAAGCGATCGAGGAGTTGGGACTCAGTGACAGCTCCCATACGGTCAAGGTCGCCGGCGATCCGAATCCGGCCAGCCGGTTTATCTTCCGCGAGCTGATGCGCCATTACGACGGCGATTGGGCCCGGGTAATGGAACATGTGCGTGTGCGCCGACTCCTGTTTAGTGAAAAGGATCGCGTCGGCATCGGTACCTTCCAGCCCAAAGACGAGAAAAACCAGGACTCCACGGAGCTGACCGGCGATATCAATTATCGCAAAATCGCGGTTTACGGATCGGATTCCGATCCGCGAGCCTTCAATTTCGACGGTGAATTTTGTGTGGCCAATCGGGGCATCATCGAATTTGTGGAGATTCTCAAGCTCGATGTGGCATTTTTGTACGACCTGCTCGGTGCCACGCAGGAGCGCAAAATCAAGCCCAAGAAATTCGCCCAGACCGATATCGACGAAGTGATCATCGGGCATACCAACGAGCCGGAGTACCGAAAGCTGTTGGGCAACGAGTATATGGAGGCTCTGCGGGACCGAACGGTGAAGATCGATATCCCCTATATCACCAAATACAACGAAGAGATCCGGATCTATAAAAAGGATTTCAACAACGAAAAGGTCCGGGGCAAACACATCGCGCCCCATACGATTGAAATGGCGTCGATGTGGGCTGTTCTCACACGGCTCGAAGATCCCAAAAAGCACGATCTGACGCTGCTGCAGAAGCTCAAATTATACGACGGCAAGTCGCTTACCGGCTATACCCAGGACAACGTCAAAGAGCTTCGCAAGGAGACCGACCGGGAGGGGCTGGCCGGTATCAGTCCCCGCTATATCCAGGACAAGCTGTCGAACGCATTGGTCAGTGACAAGACGGAAAATAGCATCAATCCCTTTTTGGTCCTCAATGAACTCGAAGGGGGGCTCGACAACCACGGTTTGATCAACTCCGAGGAGGAGCGAAACCGCTATCGAGAGCTATTGGCAGTGGTCAAGCAGGAGTATGAGGATATTGTCAAAAATGAGGTTCAGCGGGCGATTTCGGCCGACGAGGAGGCGATCTCGAAGCTGTGCGCCAACTATATCGACAACCTCAAGGCCTATACCCAAAAGGAAAAGGTGCGCAACAAATACACCGGGCAATACGAGGAGCCCGATGAGCGGCTGATGCGCTCCATCGAGGAGAAGATCGACATTCCCGAGAGTCGAAAAGACGACTTCCGCCGCGAGATCATGAATTATATCGGGGCATTGGCCATCGATGGAGAGCAATTTACGTACCGCACCAACGAGCGGCTTCGAAAGGCGCTGGAGCTGAAGTTGTTCGAGGACCAAAAGGACTCGATCAAATTGGCCAGCGTGGTCTCCAACGTGGTGGACCGAGAGACCCAGGAGAAGATCGATATCGTCAAAAAGCGCTTGATTCGGGACTACGGATACAATGAGGAGTCGGCAACCGACGTACTCAATTTCGTGGCCAGTATCTTTGCCCGCGGCGACTCCAAAAAACAGCAGCAGGATTGATGAGCTGAAAATTGCACCGCCGGTCGCCAATGCCGGTGGTCGGCGGTGCAATGGGACCCAACGGGAGACCATGAGCGAACTCAATAAGATCAAGCAGGATCACCGCCGGTTTAAGCAGATTGTACGCGGCAAGATCAAACGCAATCTGCGCAAATATATGAGCCAGGGCGAGATCACGGGCCGCCAGGGAAAAGACGTGGTCAAGGTGCCGCTTCCGCGCATCGATATCCCCCGATTTCGATTCAGCCAAAAGCAGCAAGGCGGGGTCGGCCAGGGCGATGGCGAGGTAGGGGACAGCCTGGGGCAGGGAGAGGAAAAGCCCGGCGAGCCCGGGGAGGCGGGCAATCAGGAGGGCGAGCACGGCGTGGAGGTCGACGTCTCGCTGGAGGAACTCGCCGAGATCATGGGCGAGGAGCTGGAACTTCCCAATATCGAACCCAAAGGGGTCAAACGGCTGGAGACCATTCGCGATCGCTATTCCGGGATCCGCCGCACCGGTCCCGAGAGTTTGCGCCATTTCAAGCGCACCTATCAGTCGGCGCTGAAGCGAATGATCGCCACCGGGACCTACGATCCCGATGATCCGGTGATCGTGCCCATCAAGGACGATATGCGCTATCGCTCCTGGAAGGAGACCAGTCTTCCGGAATCGAACGCACTCATCGTGTACATGATGGATGTTTCGGGTTCGATGGGGGACGAACAAAAAGAGATTGTGCGCATCGAGTCGTTTTGGATCGATACCTGGCTGCGCAGTCAGTACAAGGGGATTGAGAGTCGATATCTCATCCACGATGCCACGGCTCGGGAGGTCGACCGCGATACCTTTTTCCGCACCCGGGAGTCCGGCGGAACCATGATCTCGAGCGCCTATAAATTGGCCAACCAGATCTTGGAAGAGGAATACGCCATCGATGAGTGGAATGTATATCTTTTTCACTTCTCCGACGGCGACAACTGGTCGGTCGATGATACCTCGGAGTGCATGAAATTGCTCGACGGCGGTTTGCTGCCGCGATCGAATCTCTTTTGCTACGGCCAGGTAGAATCGCCATACGGCTCCGGTCAGTTCATCAAAGACGTCCTTCAAAAATTCGAAGATCACGAGCGTGTGACCACCTCGGAGATCAAAAACCGGGACGCTATCTACGACTCCATTAAAGAATTTCTCGGCAAGGGGCTGTAAAGCGCCCTACCCCGTGTTCTCCAACGCTTGAAGTGAACCGGCGTCAAAAGAGTCACTGCGTTCGACGAGGAAATATGAAACCGATCCCACCCCATCTGCGCGACATCATTACGGAAATCCGCGAGGTCGCCGTCGATTTTGGTCTCGATTTTTTCGAGACCATCTTCGAGATGGTCGATTATAAACAGATGAACGAAATCGCCTCCTACGGCGGTTTTCCGACACGCTATCCCCACTGGCGTTTCGGCATGGAGTACGAACAATTGTCGAAGGGGTACGAGTACGGCCTATCAAAGATCTACGAGATGGTCGTCAACAACGATCCGGCCTACGCCTACCTGTTGGAGGGAAATAACCTGGTCGACCAGAAGACGGTGATTGCCCACGTCTATGCCCACGTCGATTTCTTCAAGAACAACTATTATTTTTCGAAGACCAATCGGCGCATGGTCGATGAGATGGCCAACCACGGTGCTCGGATCCGGCGCTATGTCGACCGGCAGGGCATCGAGAAGGTCGAGGATTTTATCGATACCTGTCTTTCCATCGACAACCTCATTGACTATCACAGCCCCTTTATCGAACGCCGCGGAGAGGAACTCGACCCCGAGGAACTTCGCCACCGGGAGGTGCCGAAATTCAAGGCCAAAGAGTATATGGACGAGTTCATCAATCCCGAGGAGTTCATCGAGGAGCAGAAGAAAAAATTGGCCAAAGAAGCCGAGCAGGCCAAGAATTTTCCACGCCGCCCCGAGCGCGACGTGATGTTGTTTTTGCTCGAACATGCCCCGCTGGAAAGGTGGGAGGCCGACGTACTCTCCATCATGCGCGAGGAGGCCTATTATTTCGCGCCTCAGGGGCAGACCAAGATCATGAACGAGGGGTGGGCGTCGTATTGGCACTCCAAAATTTTGACCACCCGGATTCTCGATGACTCGGAGATCATCGATTTTGCCGATATCAACAGCCGGGTGCTGTCATCGTCGAAGGGGCAGTTGAATCCCTATAAACTGGGGGTGGCCCTGTTTCGCGACATCGAGGACCGGTGGAATAAGGGCAAATTCGGAAAGGAGTGGGACGAGGTCGACGATCTGGAGCGGCGCGATTCCTGGGACAAGGAATTGGGGCTGGGTCAGGAGCAGATCTTTCGGGTGCGAAAATTATACAACGACGTCACGTTCATCGACGAATTTCTCACCGAGGATTTTGCGGCCCAGAGCAAGATGTTTACCTACGGCTACAATCGAAAAAGTGGCCACTGGGAGATCGAGAGTCGAGAATTCGATCAGATCAAAGAAAAGCTATTGCGCTCTCTGACCAACTTCGGTCAGCCCTTTATCTATGTGCGGGATGCCAATTTCCAAAACCGCACCGAGCTGTTGCTTCACCATAAATACGAGGGAACCGAATTGCGGGCCGATTACGCCCGCGAGGTCCTGAAGGCCCTGCATCGGTTGTGGAAGCGCCCGGTGAATATCGAAACGGTGCGCGACGACAAGGGCATGCTGCTCACCTACGATGGCGATGAACACAGCGAGAAAGCCCGGGATTACGAGCGTATCTCGGTATGAGAAGCTGTCACAAGAGTCTCCCGTCGACATTCGGTGATCGAAAAAATCATCGCGCCGAGTGCCCTGAGCGATAGTGAGGATATGCCCTTGGGGGGGCTCGGTCCGATGATTTTGACAGCTTCTAAGAATAGGGTTGTTGGGAGGGGCCTTGGGGCATGCCCCGACCCCTCAATGCGCTGGACTTACCAGCGTTGGGCGTCGTCTCTGATCAGGAAACCGCGCGGCCGGGAAATTGGAAGCATTTCGGATCTGTGGGAGTCCAATGTAGTATGATGGGTATGAGATGATTGGATATCGCGGTGAGACGCTGCCGCAGTGGAGTCGGCGATGCGAAAGATGCGATGGGCGATGGCGATCGGATTGGCGGTGTTGATGATCGCCACAACCTTGCCCGTATCGTCGCAGGAGCGAGACTCCGACGGTACGCGGATGCAAGCACGATACGTGCAATTGGGAACGACTCACGCCGGAACGTTAAACCCCCCCGATGAAAAGGCGGATTGGCGTATGCTTCGTCTCGTCGAGGAGACGCAGTTGGTGGTGGAACTCGACGTGACGACCGAGGATCGTTCGGCAGTGCTGACACTGACCGGGGCGACGGGCACCGAATTGGACTCCCAACGGGCCGCCGGGCAACCGGGGATTATCACCAAGACATTGCAGGCCGGCATTTATTATGTCGCCGTGGAGTCGACCAAGGACCTGCGCTACGAGATTTCCATCGACGAGTCCGATGACTGAAGGACTGTCGGCGTCGGCGGAAGGACTGTCGGCGAGGCGGTCGCGGAAAGTCCGTTTCGAATCAAAATAGTGTGGGGGAGTGATTATTGACCGGAATTTTCGGTCCCGAAGGTTGACGTTTCGGGGATCGTGGCTTGGTTATTCGTATTCATCGATGATGATTACCCACTGGTGCTGATGTGTCTGGTTTTGGAGAGGACTGTGTCATGAGCGACTACCTTGAGCAGTTGAGCCCAGAAGAACGGCGGATGTTGGAGAAGCACCATTTCGATTCACCGACCTTCGAGAGGTTGAGGCGGCGATTCCGCGGCGGCGATTGGACGGTGGAGGACAATCGCATCGATGACGGGGTGGCCTATCCGGAGCCCGGAGATATCGAGGCACTGGCGGATGCGAAAAGCGTGGAGGGCCGTCGGCTCGCGGCGTTGGGGCGAAGGGCCCTGGAAGCCGGAGAAGTAGGTGCCCTGGTGCTCAACGGTGGAATGGCGACCCGGTTCGGGAGTGTCGTAAAGGGCTGCGTAGACGTATTTGAGAAGCGATCGTTTCTGGGGATCAAATTGGCCGATGCGGCGCGGTGGGGGGCGCCGGTGTTATTGATGAATAGCTTCGCCACCGACGAGAAGACAAGACAACATCTCGATGAGCGAAATGGTTACGGTTTTTCGTCGGACAAGCTGTTGAGTTTTACCCAGAATATCAGCCTTCGATTGACGCCGGAGGGAGAACTTTTTCGCACCGAAGAGGGGGCTACTCTCTACGCTCCGGGGCACGGGGACGTGGCGGAGGCCACGCGGCGGTCTGCTCTGGATGAATTTCGGGCTCTCGGAGGGAAATATCTATTGATGTCCAACGTCGACAACGTATTGGCCAGTCTCGATCCGATCGTGGTGGGAACCCATATTGATGGAGTGGAAAAGGCCGGTGTGGAGATGACCATCGAGGCCGTCGACAACGAGGGAAGCGCCAGCGGTGGGATGCCGGCGCGAGTCGATGAAAAGCTGCAGGTAGTGGAGGCATTTCGGTTTCCCGAGTCCTTCGACGCCTCGTCGATCCCGGTCTACAATACCAATACCTTTATGTTTAACGCCGATGCTCTGGAGCGGGATTTTGATCTGACGTGGTTTGTCGTCGAGAAGACGGTCGCCGATCGAAAGGCCATCCAATTTGAGCGCTTGGCCGGCGAGATATCGGCCTTTTTGAAGAGCCAGTTTTTGCGGGTTCCGCGCCGGGGGAGGAGATCGCGTTTTTTGCCGGTCAAGCGGCGCGAAGAGCTGGAGCAAAACCGGGGATTTCTCCACGAGGCCGTCACCTGGGTATGACGCCGGGAGTCACTACAACAAACTCATGGGGTCGACGTCGACGATGATGCGCACGTTTCGGCGATTCGTCTTTCCCGCCGTATCAAAGTGGCCTGCCCCATCGAGCATGCGGGTGGTAAAGCGTCGCAGTAGGGAGCGGTCACCGGCCTTTAGCAACAATTGCCATCGGCTGCGGTTTTTGATGCGGGCGATGGGGGCCATGGCGGGACCGAGCATGGTGATGGCGCTGCCGAATGCATCGACGTGGCGAAATAGGCGCCGGGCCGCCGTGGCATAGCGTCGGGCGGTCTGGATGGTGGCGCCCTCACTTGCGCCCTCGAATTTGATGGCGATCAGATGCGCAAAGGGGGGATAGGTGGGCGCTTTTCGGCTCTCCAATTCGCGGCGGGCAAATGCCTCGTAGTCGTGGTGTTGTGCGGTCTTTAAGCTGTAGTGTTCCGGTAGATAGCTCTGCACGAAGACCCGACCCGGTGTATCGGCCCGTCCCGCCCGTCCGGCGACCTGGGTCAACAACTGAAAGGTG
>SKPJ01000562.1 GCA_007119595.1 Myxococcales bacterium | reverse complement strand
CACGGACGATTTCGTCTGAAAAATGTCCCTTCTCAAGGAGAATGGTTTTGAGTCGGGATCGTTGTTCATCTGATAGCGAGTCGGCCGGAATTTGTTCCATCAACGTAAGTACAACGTCTCCGGGAACGGCTACATCTTCCGTAAGCGCCGTTTGTTCAGTCTCGTCGTTTTCGGACTCGTCTGACGTACCCTGATTTTCGTCTTGATTCTTGTCACTCACGGAATGATCCACACGTTGCTCGGTCAACTCACATGGCGTTCGAGCACATTATCTAGATCGTGACTTACTGCTTTCATGTCGTCATCGAGATCGTGTTCTAAAACGGATAATAGGCGCTCGTTAAACTCCTGAGCCCTCTGCTTTCGGCGTCCGATAAAGGAATGGCCCCCAATATCGAGAATTGAACCGACGCCATACCAAAAGGCGTGAAAACGGCTTTTCTGCTTCGTTTTTGTTGCCATCTTGGTCTCCAGTGGTCTGGGTCTGATAACGACTACAGTGTACAAGGCGAAACCTATTCGCCGTCAATCACCTTTGCAATCTCTTTTGCAAGGCGGTTTGTAAAACAGTGCTTAAGCCCGGAGTATTCAGACCATTTCGGCAGTGGCTGCAGATCCGAAGGCGTCTTGCGACGCCGGCGGAGTTCTGGCGGACGAGACAATTGAAGCTGAGGCCGGAATGACCGGCACCAGCTTCAGCTCACATCAAGACCTTCATCATCCGCTCGAGTTTTTTGCGGTCCAGGAGGCCGGTCTGGTTGAAGACGCCGATGTTGAAGTCGTCTTTGCGGGTCATGTCCCGCCAGTTCTCGGCGACCCATTTGAGGTCGGAGGCGGTGATGATGGCGACGTCGGAGTCGTGTTTTTGGCTCTCGTATTTGAGCTTTAGACAGTTGTTCTCGGCCTCTTCGGCGACGTCGGGGACGATGATGATAAAGCAGTTGACGCGCTTTTCGATGGAGTCGCGGATGTAGCGCTTGAATTGGCGCACATGGGAGTTGGGGAAGGTGTATGTACTCTCGGTCGACTTGTTATCCCACATCATCAGGGTGCCGTCGCTCATCTCCAGGCAGCCGTCGGGGTGCTCGGAGCCATCGAGTTGCATGGGCTCGGCGCCGAGTTTTTGGCGAAAGAGGTAGTTGGTGGCGTCTTCGAAGGCGCGCTCGATGTCGATGTCCTTCGAGATCACGTCGTTGGCCAGGAGGTTTTCACGATCTCGAGCGGCGAGCTCGGTGAAGTACTCGTAGTACAGCTCGCCTTCTTCGGCGTCGGCGGGGACGTCGCGGATCATGAGGTTGTCGAAGTGGCCGATGATTCGGTCGATCCGCTCCTGTTTCGTGCCACTGACGTTGACGCCGGGCAGGCCGCTGCAGATGTCGTAGAGCTCGGAGTTTTTCAGGGAGTCCAGCCCCTCGCTGGGGCGGGCCTGCGAGGACATGAGCCGCTCGGCGAGCTCCTCCTTGGTCCCGGAGCTGGGCAGTTGTTGAGAGCGTAGAACTGTTTTGAGGTGGGAGTTTTTTAGATTCTTCCAGAGAAGCTCCCGGGCGTTTTCGCTCAGTTCGAGGCCGAGTACGTCTTTTACGCCGGCCTGGAGTTCGTCGGGGAGGACGACGTTTCGGCCGTCTTCGGTGTGGTTGCAGTTAGAGAGGATGCCCTGGCGCTGCAGGTGCAGAAACGCCGTATTGACGTCGGAATGGGTGTGGAGTTCGCCGCCGGGCTGGGGAAAGGCGTCGAGCTGGGCCTCGACGATGCGCTGCTGTTTTCGGGTGATCTTGAGTTTCTGGCGAAGCTTTTCGATCAGGCTGTATTCGTCGAGCGAGATCTGGTCGTCCTCGAAGGCCACGACCAGGATGGTGCGAAAGATATCGATGTTGTGGGAGTCGGCATATTGGAGGGAGTCGTCGCTTTCGGCCTCGTCAATCAGTCGCTGTTCGCGGCCCTGGACGCGCTCCACCAACTCGCGCTCGTCGAGGGCGCAGTCCGGCGTGTTCAGAATGGTCTCGAGAATATAGTAGATCAGCACTCACGTGGAGTGATTGACGTCGAACATATCGAGTCGGCGGTGGATATTCTCCGTCCGCGCCAGCTCGTCGGAATTTCGGGTGATATAATCGCGGGCCTCGTCCTCTTCTAACTTTCCGAGATCCTTGGTGAAACTGTCGAGCACTCGACCAAGATATTGCTTGGTCATCTTCTTTACCGCTTCTTCGATTCGCATACTGCGGATTCCCCCAACTGGTGGCAGGTCGTGTTATGTAACGTAACGAGTGAGGTCGCAGGTTATCACCGGCGATGGGATTTGCGAAGTGTTTTGCCACAGTGAATGGGCGATTAGGTCGGCCTACGCCTCCGTTGGATATCGTTGTGCCATCTGGATATGTCGTCGAGGGTGGAGAATCACTTCCTTCGATGTCTCTAATGAATCCAGGGATTCTCAGATAGGTGATGCCGCCGAGTGTCTTCGTCATACAACCAGCGTTTACCGGTATTCACATAGGTAAAAACATCAGTTGCGACTGAGCGAGATACGTTGGAAGAACGCCCCGTCGGGCAATAGGTGCCGGACTGTGGGGCGGGCTATCTGTTGTGCTGGGTTGATCGACGCACTACGCTCATGCGGCATTGATCAAAATACCGCCCATCGATTTGCTGGTTTGGAGCAATGTCGTGAGGACTCGATTCACCGCCTTATTCGCCGCAATCACTCTGAGTTTGACGACTGCCGTTGCCTGCTGGTCAGGTGATGACGAGACCATCGATCCAGACGCCGGGCTCGAATTAGAAGAGGAGCGGGATGTCGACGATATAAGTGATGTGGTCGATGCGGCTCGAAACTTCCGAGTCATACAGCCCGTGGCAATGACACCCCAGGGTGGCCAATGCGATGGAACGAACGGAGGCGCCACGATGCGGGTGGTCTTTTTCGACGATGCCGACGAGCCGATCAAACCCGGAGAAGAGGTGGCATTGGCATTTGTCGAACCCCAAAGTGACGATCTCAATTTCAGCGATGGTGCGTTCTACGAGATGCCCGATGTCGATTGCTCGGCGGACAGCGATTGCCAGCGCCTGCATTGCAATTCCACACCCAGCGGAGATATCGGTCAGCGCTGTCAGGGCAATACGGGGGTCAGCGTCAGCTCCGATCCGGTATTTGTCGGTGTAGAGCCCCAATCGCAGGCCCTGGCAATTGGAATGTCGACCGTCGGGCGCTGGCGGGGATGGTTTTCCACCGAATTCGATGGCCACTACGTATTCAATGAGGACGGGCCCAACGAGCCCCTGCACACGGGACCCATCGATGCCGTGGCCGCCGATCCCGAGCGGGCGCGAATTCCGGCACTTCGAGATTTGGGAAAAGATTGGCGAACCCTTCAGCACTACGTCTCTCGAGACGGTCGTACTTCCCATTTTGGCTTTTGGCTCTTCGGAGAGTCCCCGGATACAGTCCTGTCTCAGATCATCGAGCCCAGTCCCGGTGAGTCACTGTGGACGCAGGAGCCGGCGGTCGCGGAGAGTGGTTTGTCCAACATCCCCTCGGTGCAAAGTGGGCGTTCCGATGTCTATGCCTCGATTCTGGAGGTCATGAATCAGGGCTTTCAGGCCGATGAGGTTCAAAATGTCGATCACCGATCGGTGATCTTTTTGGTCTCCGGCTACGACGAGCGCAAAAGGCAGGACGTCGATGCCGTCATCACCGAAGCCAATAACCAGGATATCACGGTTTCGATCATACAGGTCGATGCCCCTCGAGAGCGCGAATTATTGCGCGATGACTGGGCCTATTACGACGGAGAAGGCCCCTGTGACGACGACGGTGACTGCAAAAATTTTGAGTCCTGCCGAGTACCCACAGCTTATGTCGAAGATCCTTCCACCGACGATCCCGACGATATTGTCTATCCCCGGGAAGAGCAGTTGGGCAATACCTACTGCCTTCCGGACTACGACGAAAACGGCCGAGTCGGTCCCATCGCAGATTACGATCGCCTCGCCTGTGAGACCGGTGGCTCCTATACCTATGTTCCCCTGGCGTCGAGAAGCATGATTCACGATCCGTTGGAAGGGGCTTTATTTGCCCCGGAGGCAGCATGGGAATTCGATTTTTCGATGGCCGATTTCGAACGGCTCGACGCCGGAAAGGCCCATTTGTTGGAGACCAGCCTGGAGGTGACGATCGGGAGAACCAATCGGGTTCATTTTGACCAGGATGGCTCTTCTGACAGACGTCGGGCATTTTTTACCCCCTAGAATTTCGCCATATTAGTGCGATAGACGATCCCGGGTTGCCCTGCGTTGAACGCTGAACGCGGTGCGCTGAACGCGGTGCGCTGGACGCGGTGCGCTGGACGCGGTGCGCTGGACGCGGAGCGTTGAACGCCCGAGCGCGAAAGATTCCGCTAAACTACGCTGTGGGCGCGGAGAATGGTGCGAGCTGTCGGGGTGGGTTCGGGGCCTTGAGGATGGCCGGTGTCGTTGCCTCCCAGGTTCGGCGGAAATAACAACCGCGGCGGAAATACCAACTGGAAAATACCAACCGAGGGAAGCGCATCAGGTAGATAAATTGCGGTGATCCGAAGATGTTCGCCGAAACTCGTACGGCCTGCGACCTCAAATGGGTCGCCGCGTACTGGGAGGACATGACCCGCAGGTGCGACTTCAACATCGGTGTCTTCAACCAGACCGGACTCTTGGATCGCGAGAAGCTGGAGTGGATGATGAAGGTTTTGATGTAAAAGGGGAAAGCGGCGCTCCATGACGTTGGGTCTCTGCCACTTTCCTTCCCCTCCACTCCTGGTATCCTGGCGCCGGACAACCACCTCCGCTGTAATGAGGGGAATTCGATGCCACCGAAATTGGCTCCCGGTCTCTACGAAAAACTCATCACCGAAGCGCTCGACCGCGCCCTCGACGACGAGTTTGAGCCCCACTTTGTCGAGCGCGACGAGCTCGACCGGGCCGACGCCCACGTGCTTATCGCCCGCCACATCTACCGCGAACTCGAGCACAGCTTGGCCGGCCTCTCCGGCAAGGCCGACCAACAGGTCGAATTGGCCAACCGAGTGTTGTGCGTGGTCCGTAAATTTGTCGCCGACTTGAGCGACGAGGCCCGCGACGAGGTCCTCGACCCGCCGCAGGCCCTCCATGCTATCGGCTCTCCGCATGCAAAGCTCAGCGGCGAATCTACGGTCCCGCCGCGGCCTTTGATTCCGCTGGGTTCGAGCGACCTGTTGGTCAACGCCAAGAACGAACCCCGCGTCGGCCACGCCATCAAGCGCGAGATCGAATCGGCAGATCGCATCGATCTATTATGCGCCTTTATCCGCTGGCATGGCGTCCGCGTCTTGCGTGACGAGCTGGGCGGCCACCTAAAGACCCGCGAGCGACCGCTACGGGTGCTGACCACCACCTATATGGGTGCCACCGAAAAGAAGGCCCTCGACGCACTGGCCGAAATGGGCGCCGATATTCGAATCTGTTATGAGCAGCAGACGACGCGCCTTCACGCCAAGGCCTGGCTGTTGCAGCGCGAGAGTGGCTTTTCGACCGCCTTTATCGGCTCCTCCAATATCTCCCACTCGGCGCTGATGGACGGCCTGGAGTGGAACGTGCGCCTGTCGCAGGTCGAGACCCCGGATATCCTCGATAAGTTCCGGGCCACCTTCGAGGACTACTGGGAAGACGAGCTCTTCGAGCCCTACGACCCGGACCGCCTCGACGACGTTCGAAAGCTCAAGACGGCCCTCGACACCAGCCGCAGCACTGAGCCCACGGACATCGCCTATGTCGATCTAAAGCCCTATCCCCACCAGAGCGAAATCCTAGAAACTCTCGACGCCGAGCGCACCCGACATGGGCGTTGCAAAAATCTGGTAGTCTCCGCCACGGGCACGGGCAAGACGATGGTCGCCGCCTTTGATTTCGCCCGATGGCGAAAGGAAAACCCCGACGGCTCATTGCTCTTCGTCGCCCACCAGTAAGTCGCCTGCCCGCGACCGCCAGACGGCCAAACGACGGCTCGTCCGCGGCGAGCTCCAGATCATCTTTACCGTCGATCTCTTCAACGAGGGCGTCGACATCCCCGAGGCCGACACCGTCCTCTTTCTTCGGCCCACCGAAAGCGCCACCGTCTTTCTGCAGCAACTGGGCCGTGGTCTCCGCCACGCCCCGGACAAGTCCTGTCTTACGGTGCTCGACTTTATCGGCAACGCCCATCAGAACTTTCGCTACGATGTGAGATATCGAGCGCTCACCGGCGCCACACGACGCGAGCTCGCCGATTCATTAAAAGAGGGCTTTCCCTACCTGCCCGCCGGCTGCGCCATCGAGCTCGACCGCGTGGCAACGGAGCACGTCCTCGACAATATCGAGAGTGCCGTCGGCTCCTCGATGGGCTCCGTCGTCGGCGAGCTCCGACACTACGGCGACGTCACCCTCGCCGAATTTATCGACCGCGCGGCCCTGGCTCCCGAAGACCTTTATCAGACCAGTAATTGGTATTGGACGAAGTTCCGCCGCCGTGCAGACCTCCCGACACCACCGGAGGGCCCAAACGACGATGAGTTCGGCGGCCGCCTCCACCGCATCCTCCACATCGACGCCGCCGACCGGCTTCGTTTTTATGACGACCTGCTCAGCGCCCGGTACCGACCCTCCGCCGATGATCTAAGCCCCACCGAAGAGCGAATGCTGTATATGCTGCACTTTGCGCTGTGGGGCGACAGCTCCAAAAAACGCGAGCGCTGGCCCTACGCCGACGCCGTCCTCGAGCATATCTGGGAGCACCCGGCGATCCGCAAAGAGCTGCGCCAACTCCTGGCCCTGCTCGACGATCGCGCCGAACATCTCACCCACCCCTTGGATCACGAGATGGGCTGGCAGCACGACGTGCCCCTGTCGGTCCACAGCCGCTACAGCCTCTCTGAAATCCGCGCCGCCTTCGGACTCCTTACTCCCCAGGGCTCGACCCCGATACGCGAAGGTGTGCGCTACCTCGATGACTTTCGTACGGACCTCTTCTTCATCACCCTGGAGAAGACCGAAAAACACTACTCCCCGCAGACGATGTACAGAGACTACGCCATCTCCCGCGAGCTCTTTCACTGGGAATCACAGTGGAATACAGCGCCCGAAACCCCGACGGGACAGCGCTATATCCATCACCGCGACCAGGGCACGAACGTGCTCCTCTTTGTGCGCCACCACAAGAAGGTCGCCGGTCAGACCCAGCCCTATACCCTCCTGGGTCCCGCCGATTACGTCCGCCACGAGGGCGAAAAACCTATGGCCATCGTCTGGAAGCTCCGCCGCCGCATGCCCAGCGACCTATTCCTGGACACCAAAGTCGTCGCCGGCTAAGCCCACCATCTTGCTTCCCCGCCCGCCCATCACCGCGCAAGGCATCCCTGCGCGCGGGTTTGGATAACCCCATAGTCCTCCCGGCCTGCAAAATCACGGCCGGGAAGGCCGAGGTGCTTTCTTAAAAAACGGATCTGTGGACCGGTCAAACGGGTGGCCACCGAAGTTTCGACGGAGTCCGCGATGGTGATCTGGTGGCCCCCGGTGCCCCTTCCGACCGCTCCCACACTGCGGTCGCGGCCACCTTCCCCACGGGGAAGAAGATCTCTGCTGACTTTGATGACCTCCAGTGGTCGCTGGAAGATTACTTCAGACTTCGTTCGGTTTTCGATTCTCAATCGCTTAACTTACTGGCATTAGGGCTATACCGGTTTCACCATCGCTGGACCGTTCCCGGTTGGGAGCGGCTGCGCGTTTTTTGTGGGGCATCTGTGGGTGATGGTGCGCCCAGCGTGGGCGCTGACGATGAGATCTGAGAGGGGGGCGGGTTCAGGGATCCGTCGGTTTGTCGGTGCATCGGGTGGTGTGGAGCTCGCATACTTTGGAGACCGTATGTGCCTCGCGAAAGGGGACCGAATCTTCGTTGCAGTGGGCCGGCTCGCCGGGAGGAGAGCATTGGCGGATCTGGTCGCATGTCTCGGCGAGGGAGTCACAGATCTGGGCGTTCGTGCTGTGTCCGTTCTCGATGAGTCGCTCACAGGCCAGGCGGTGGCCGTAGGCGCAGGCGCGCTGGAGTCGATCGAGGCAGGTTTGATCGAACTCCTGATTGCATGAGGAGTAGAGGTGTACGGAAGCGTAGTAGCAGGCGTTGGGGGCGTCGGTTGTGTCGCAGACGCGGGGATAATGCCAATCGAGGGCCAATATGGCGGTGATGAAGGTGAGTACAGCGACCAGGGGGCCCAGAAAGAGAATGATGAGATAGCCGATGCGGCCTCGGTAGGCCAAAAAGGCAAATCCGATGATAACGGCGCCGATGAGGTGGAATACAACGGCGGTGATGTAGGTCGGAGCAGCCATATGTCCGTAGCCGATCCCGTCGACGCCGGCCCCAAACTCGCTGACCTGGAATGCGAAGAAAGCACAGATCGGAAGCCAGATCAGAAGGCATAGCAATCTGGGGATGCTTGGCTTCGACGCAGGCGATATGGGTTGATCGGACATCGGGTTACTCGATGATGGAACGGAATCACACCTTATTTGTCGGGCCAAATTGGCTCGTAGATCGAGTATAACCTATCAAGCGGATAGCCTGACAGAAAAGTGCTTTCGCCAATGGCCAGTTGCGTTCTGCGATACGAGAAATTTCGCTCTCTCGCTCGCCGTAATTTGGATATTCGTTGATCCGGACTTCTCTCAACAACGCTCCTGGGAGCGCCTCGAGTTCATGATTTTCTCCATGCCCGTCGAAGACCGGAGAGTGGGGCGGAAGTGGTGGTGATGGGGTTGTCAGGCCCGTGATCGGTGATAAACCTCAACGCGAGCAGCGTGAGGAGTGGCTTCGATGCCGCAGACGACGGGCAGTGAGTTCGCTTTGATCTACTTCTGTGGGAGGACGCTATGAAGCGCTACGAAATCCTCGATGAAATATTGGCACACGTCTGGTCCTATGTGGAGGAGGCAGTCCACGGTAGGGAAAATGCCATGACGACGCCCGTCTTTGCTACGGATGGTCCCGGGGCGCGTACGGTGGCACTTCGGGCCTTCGATTCGTCGCAGCGGTCTCTGTCGTTTCACACCGACGTGCGCTCTGAGAAGGTGAAACAGATCGGCGATAATCCGCGAGCAAGATGGGTCGCCTGGGACGCTGATCTGAGTCAGCAATTTCAGTTTTGTGGCTCCACGACGGTTCATACCGCCGACGCTTTCGCCGATGAAATGTGGGCGTCACAACCGGAGGAGAACCTCGGCTTTTACTACAAATCGCTTCGTCCGGGGGAGCCAATCGACAGTCCCGTTTCTTGTATCGACCGCGACGTGGTTTCCGAAGAAGAGGCTCGCGAAAATTTCGCCGCCGTGCGGACAGTGGTCGACGAAATTACATGGCTCCATCTGCATCCGGAAATCGAGTATCGGGCGCGGTTTGCATGGGATGGGGAGGCTTTTCGCGGGGAATGGATCGTGCCGTGAGTACTCGTCGAGCTATTGCGAAGCGTTTAATAATAGGTGGATTTCGTGCGGTGCTTTTTGGACTCCGTATAGGGCGGTGATTCGCCGATATCCCAGAGGTAGTTGTCGACGGCCATCGCCGTTGTGTCGATGCCGGCGTTGTGGAGTCGATCGACGATTTGCTCCACGGCGTGGAGCCCGCAGGCGCGGATCTCGACCTCCTGTCTGCTGTCTCTCTTGAGGTAGGTATCGGTCTCGATGAGCTCGGCCAGTTGTGGCGAGTAGTGGAGTATCCCCTCGACGCGCAATACGTGGGGGACCTGGTTGTCGGCGAACATGGTCAATTGATCGAGGTCGTCGAATCGCCCCAAGCCCTCGCCGCGCAATCCCAAGTGCAGATCGGCGACCGTGATTTGAGCGCGCTTGTACAGCGGTACATCGAAGTCGTCATAGTGCGCGACATCGCGGTATAGCGGCATCCCTCCCAAAATCTCCACCAACTCTGATGCGCTGTGATCGGCTTCCTCGACGAGCGCCGTAAAGCGTCCCTCGTAGTGTTCCAGAAGTAGTGCGCCCAGATCGCGAAGAGCCTTGGCGAAGTGGTTCATCAATTCGCTTGGATCCGGCTCGTCGAGGTTCTGGCCAAATAGATCTGCACATTTTTCTGGGGTTATCTCGTGGAGCTCGCGCGCCGACATCGGTCCCTGCTCCGCGAAGTGGTCGCGCAGAGCTCTCGCGACCATAAAGTAGCCGGTGCGTCCATCCACGGGGCGAAGCGATGGAAAGTACCCGGAGCCGAAGTTGATGGCATCCAACGTCAAGATATAGGCCACCGTTTCGTCTCCCCGCCCCGCCAGGTGGTGTTCGTCGTCCATCGACGGCCGCTGTAGGCGCTCGATCGGAAGCTTTTCTACATATGAATCGAGGCGATCGAGGTCGATCTCGATGTCACGAGCGCGTTCGGCGACGAGCGCGCAACGGGCGCGGATGGTGTCGAATATCGTCTCGTTAGTCGAAATGGGTTGTCTCCCGGTGGCTCAGGAAAAATCGCTAAATTTACCGCCCACGAAGGGCTTCGGCGGGATCGACGCCGCCGGCGCGGCGGGCGGGTAGGAATGCGCCGAGTAGGCAAAAGAAGATCGCTGTGGCGATGGCGAGTCCGAACATCCAGGGTGACCAGGAAAAAAGAGTATTCGGTTTGAATGGAAACTCGCCAACGTAGTTGTCGAAGGCGGTGTCGACGAGGATGCCGGCGCCGATGCCCACTGCGATTCCCGTCAGTCCGGCGAAGAATCCCACCACGGTTGCCTCGCCGATGACCAGGGCTTGAATCTGGCGCTTCGTCGCTCCCAATGCGCGCATCAATCCAATCTCTCGGCGGCGCTCCATGACCATCATCGTAAATGTGTGGGTGATATTGATGGCGGAGACGGCGAGGATGATCAACGCGATGAGGTTGAAGAGCAACGTCAGCAATAAGATGAGCAGGCCGGCTCGCTCGGCCTGTTGATGTCGATCCGAGAGCTCGAGTCCCAGCTCGTCTTCGATGTGTTGGGCCACCAGGGCGACGTCTTCGTTTCGTTCGGCGTCGACGAGCAGAGAGTGATAATATTCGGCGCTCTCTTCACCGCTGAATGCTTCGTTGAGCCGGATGACGTACTCCAGAGGCATCGTGGCGCCGAGTTGCATGGCTCGATCGGAGAACCCGACCAGGCGCGCCCGTTCCCGGCGGCTGTCGACCCCTCCTGTGCGGCCCATAAAGCTCTCCCCGAAGATGATGTCGAATTCAAAGCCGATGAGCAGCTCCTCGCTCAATCGGGGAAGGTTTCCGCCGATGCCATCGGAGTCGGCGAGAGCGGTATGGACGCTTCCGTTGTACACCTCCAGCAAATACGGCGAGATGAGAAGGGGGATGGGAAGTGCACATTGCCGGCGCTCGCCGTGGCAATAGGAGGCTCCCTGACATGGTGAGTCCGAAGGTTGTTGGGCGGGACTGCAAGTAATGGGAGCGCATTCGCCGCCGTTGCAGGTGTGGCCGTCGGGGCATTCGCCATCGTCGACGCAGGAGCGCGGGGCCTCGTGGTCTCGAAATTCCAGATTGTCCTGTGCGTCGTCGGCGACGATCTCCGGGGGAATCCCGTCGGCGATAAATTCGATGCCCATATCGCTTCCGACGAGGGCCTCACCGCCGGAAGCGCGCGATGGAAAGGTCAATTTCATCTTCGGATAAACGCCGTCGACACCGGGGACCTGTTCCACCCTTTGGACCGTGCGATCGTTGAGCCCTCCGCCGCCGAAGAGTCCACCTCCGCGCAGACCGGCGCCCGCGGCTGGGTCGACGACTTCGAGTTGATCGATGACAAAGACGTCTTCCAGCACCGTGGTGCGAACCCCTTCGCCGAGGGATGTGAAAAAGAAAAGGGTGGCGATGCCGATGACCACACCGACGCCGGAGAGAAGAAAGTGGCGTCGGTTTCGGCCCAGCGATTGCGTAACGAGTTCGATGAATCGCTCAAAATTCATGATGCCGCCTCGGTCGACTCCTGGTCCGATGTCTCGTCATTCAATGGGGTCGAGGTGTCCTGTGGGTCGTCTTCGGAGGGCCAACGCGGGGTCTGAGTCTTGTCCTCGAGGATCGTTCCGTCCTCGATGACGATCCGCCGCCGCGCCATGTCGGCGATATAGGGCTCATGGGTGACGACGACGAGGGTCATTCCGGCGTCGCGATTGATCTCATCGAAGAGGTGCATGATGGACAAACCGGTGGACTGGTCGAGGCTTCCCGTGGGTTCGTCGCAGAAGATGATCGACGGTTCGCAAAACAGCGCTCGGGCGATGGCGACGCGCTGTTTTTGACCGCCCGAAAGTTGCGGAGGTCGGGATTCGGCTCGGTCCCCCAATCCGACACGGCCCAATAACTCCAGGCCGCGCTGACGGGGGTCGGTGTTGTCCAGGGGGCCAAAGAAACCGGGGAGGGTTACGTTTTCCAGTGCCGTCAGATGATCGAGGAGGTTGAAGGCCTGGAAGACAAAACCGATCTCCCGTTGGCGAAGGCGCGCCAACTTCGACTCCGAGAGCTCGCCCAGTGAGTGTTCGCCCAATTCGACGGTTCCCTTAAATTGGGTATCCAGGCTGCTCAATGTGTTCAATAAGGTGGTCTTGCCGCTGCCGGAAGCTCCGACGATGGCGACGAATTCACCGGACTCGATCGTGACATCGACGCCGGAGATCGCCTCCGTGGTCACATCCCCAGTTCGATAGACCCGGCGCAACCCGCTTGCGGACAGATTCATTGGTCTTCGCCGCGCTCGATGGGATCGCTAAAGTCGAGCTGTGCACTCGCGTAAAAACCGCGCTCGTCGACGCCGGCGGTGATCAGCAATTCGTGGAGCATACGAAGGGTATTGGCGTAGCCGGCGATAAAGGAAATATTTCGCATATTGCTGCGCAGATTGGCGAAGTTGAGATAGATCCCGTTGAGACCTGGAGACTCCGCAAATTGAGCCCCCAGCTCGAGTCCCTCTACATCGCCCAATTTGGCTTCGTCACGGGCGTCGGTCATATATTCGTAGGCCGCCGATTCGCCGATGCCGGCGGTCGCCACGGTGAGCGACTGGTCGGCGGAGAAGACGCGAAACGGGAATTGGCGAAGCCGACGCGGTGCAAATACCTCAAAGCCCTCCACCGGAGCACCGTCGTATTCCAGAGGCCGGCGAACCAGATATTCACTGCCGACGTCGGCGACGGCGTTCATCAACGCATCCATCTTGTCGGGATCGTTGAAGTGCAGATTGAAGAGAAACCCGGAGTTGGAAAAGATGGCCCTTATTGCGCCCATCAATCGGCGCTGCATCACCATCCGGGTGGCGGTGTTGATGTCACCGCCGACGCCGTAAAAGACGAACATGGATTGTCCCGACAGGGCGTCGATGATGTCATCGTTGATGTCGATATTGTAGCTACGGCCGAGGCGCATCAATTCACGCTGGATGGTGCGGCGCTCGTCGTCTGGAAGATTCTCGAGATAGGTCTCGACGGCCTGTGAGAGGTCAAAGCTGGTGCGGGTGGCGAGGGTCGTATTTTCGGTCAACAGACCGCCCCAATCGACGTCGTGTTCGGCTTCGTAGGCGGTGCGGGCGGCTTCCAATACTTCCTCGTCGCCTCCGACGAAGGCCCGCAGCTCGATTCGCTGCTCGTCGGCGCGGGCACCGATGCCGGCGCCGTCGGCGTTGGTCTGGGACCACTGGACAAGCCCCTCGATGAGTGAATCAAAGCCGGTCAGCCCGATGCTGCCATCGCGGACTTCGGGGCGATCAAAATAGCGTTCGGCGTGGACGTACAGGCTGATGGGATAGTCGTCGCCGACGCCACGGCGAAATTCGTTGAATGCATCGTCATCGTCGAGCGACTCTCCCTCTGCGATGGAGCCCAGTTCGTTGGCCACAGACATCGCCGAACCGGTTTCGAAGACATCGAGTGCATCGAGCGGGGGGAAGACGAAGACCACGATGGCACCGTCGTGAAACCAGGCCATATCGCTGACGGGACCGGTTCCGGAGAGGCGAAAATCTATATCACCGATGGTGGTGGATTCGATGGGAACCGTGGTTTCGGTGATTCGTCGCATGCGACCGACGAAATGGGTTTCAAAGGCGTTCTTGTCGTCCAAGAACGCGGCCATCACCGGGCGGGCTCCGACCATGGAAAACATCATGGAGCTATCAGGGTCGAATCCGGCGGCGTCCCAGCTCTCGATGTCGGTGATGCGAAGTCCCAGCACCTGGTTGATTTCGTTTTCGATGGCCCGGGCGTCGGGGTCGAAGTGTCCCAGACGGTGGAATGCGTTGTCGAGATTCTCGGGAAGCTCGCTCAATTCGGGGATGACGATGGCGGCATCCGTGCTCTTGGGCATCAATCCGGCCAGTGCACTTACCCGGGTTTCGGCATCCGCTTCGGCCCGTTCGTCAGAACAGGCGTTGCAGGAACCGCACGCCGATATCAGCATCCAGGACAGGAGTACAAAAATCGCGAGCGGACGGGGGTTTTTCATGGTCTGTTGCCTCCACGTAAATTGACGAACTGCGTTGGCCGGTGAGAAATTCGGCGGTGACGCTACATCCAGATATGGTAACGCCGCCACCCTAAGGGAGCAACGCGACCTGCGTCCAGCTAAACCACACAACGACAGACCTGGCGAGGTTAGTCCGCGCTTCGGGCGTAAAGGCGAGTTGGCGGGCAGGGCTGCCCGCGCCCGGGTGCAGAGCTATATTTCGGCGGGAGAAGTAAGCCGATGGCTGGCGGGTACGAAGCATGGGATAGGCCCTCGAGCCGCCAGCCATCGCAAATCAGGTCATCGTCAGGTCAGGCCGATCTCTTTGAGGCGCTCAAAGAGAAAGTCCTCGGCAGTAATGGGTTCGTACTTCGGCTCCTCACCGTCGTCGAGGCAGCTTTCCAGGACTTCCAGCAGATAGTCCGGATGGGGATGAACAAAAAATGGCATGGAGTAGCGGCGCGTGGGCTCTCCTTCCGGATTGACCACGCGATGGGTGGTGGCCGGGATGAAATCGTTGGTGATGCGGCTGAGCATATCCCCGGAATCGACGATCATCTGGCCCTCGATGGCGGGGATTGAGATCCACTCTCCCTCGCGATTGAGAAGCTGCAGTCCCGACTCGGTGGCCTCGGGTAACAAGGTGATGAGGTTGATGTCTTCGTGCTCGGCGGCACGCATTACTCCCGGTTCGTCGAAGCCGTCGCAGACCGGATAGTGGATGGTCCGGATGATGGAATTACCGTCTTGAATCATGTCGGGAAGAAAGTTCTCGTCCTGATCCAAAAAGACCGAGATCGCTTTGAGCATCGTCTCCGCCGAGGCCTCCATGGCTTCGAAAAGACTGTTGGCCGTGGGCTGAAGTTCCGGGATCTCTTCAGGCCATACGTTCGACGGGATGCGATCGGCCATCGGATGGTCGTCGGGCAGTTGTCGCCCCTGATGCCAGAATTCCTTGAGGTCCGCTTTCTCGCTGTCCTTGGCGTGCTCGATGCCGAAGGAGGTATAACCCCGTTGTCTTCCCTGCTCGGGAAACTCGTATTGTTGCTTTGTTTCGACGGGGAGGTCGAAAAAGCGCTCGAAGAGTTCGTAGGTTCGATACAGCAAATCGGTGTCGACACCGTGACCCTCCACGGCGACGAATCCGAGGTCTCTCAAGGCGTTACCGATTTTGTCGACGAAAGCCTTGCGGGCCGCTTCGTCGCCGTCGGTGTAATCACGCAGATCTACCACGGGTATGGTCTGTTCCTTCGACATGTCTAAGTACTCCTTTCGAGTCTCGCGAGGACTGATGACGAGGCACGGGCGGCGGAGGCCGCCTGCCGAAATTCACCGCCACTATATCGGGGGAGTGAATTCGGGACGAACACATAACAGAAGTTGCGGGGGGCGAAAAGAGCGGGTGGCGATTCGATCGCCGATTTCCGGTCCGATTTCCCGGCCGAAGTTTTGGGAACACGGGCCTTTTGCTCGATCAAAAAAAAGAAGGGAAAAAGGCTGATAGCAGCGGCCTTTACACCGGTTTGAATTGTGTGTGCAATGGGCGCGGAATCTTCCAGGGATCCAAATCGGTTATCAGCTTCTCAGTCCCTGTGGACCTTAGCTCTTTTCGCGCGATCATCGTGGTCAACCAATCCGTACGACGGAGTCTCTCATGTGTTCCATCCTTGGCATCTTAGAATTGAAACAGGATTCGGAAGACCTGCGCCAGCGGGCGCTGCGTCTGTCCGGATTGCAGCGTCACCGCGGTCCGGATTGGTCGGGGATCTATTGTGGCGAACGGGCTATTTTAGCCCACGAGCGCCTCTCCATCGTCGGGATCGAAAATGGTGCACAGCCGCTGTACGGAGCCGATGGATCGCACGTGTTGGCCGTCAATGGCGAGATCTACAATCACCGCCAGTTGGCGGAGGAGCTCGAGGAACCCTACGACTTCCAGACGGCGTCTGACTGCGAGATCATCCTGGCGCTTTACCAGGAGGCGGGACCGGAGTTTTTGGATCGGCTCAAAGGCATGTTCGCATTCGTGCTCTACGACGAAGAAAAGGACGCCTACCTGGTGGCGCGTGACCACATGGGCATCATCCCACTTTATATGGGCCGGGATCCCAAGGGGAATCGATATTTTGCATCGGAGATGAAGGCCCTCAATGAGGTCTGCCGTGATGTGGAGGTCTTTCCACCGGGTCATTATATCTACACGGAAGAAGGCGACGAACCGACGCAATATTGGACGCGGCCGTGGCGCTCGTACGAAAATGTCAAAGACAATCCGGCGGATCCCAAGAAAGTGCGAGAGGCCCTGGAGAAAGCGGTTCATTCGCATTTGATGTCCGACGTTCCCTACGGCGTTTTGGTGTCCGGGGGGCTCGATTCGTCGATCGTGGCTGCCGTGGCGGCTCGATTCGTGGAGCGGCGTATCGAAGACGACGATCAAAGCCCGGCCTGGTGGCCCCGATTGCACTCGTTTTCCATTGGTCTGGAGGGTTCGCCGGATCTGGCGGCGGCGCGCGAGGTCGCCGATCATATCGACACGGTCCACCACGAATTTACCTACACCGTTCAGGAAGGGATCGATGCCCTGAGAGACGTCATCTATCACATCGAAACCTATGATGTGACCAGTATTCGGGCCTCTACACCGATGTATCTGATGGCGCGGATGATCAAGGCCATGGGGATCAAAATGGTGCTGTCCGGAGAAGGGGCAGACGAGATCTTTGCTGGCTATCTATATTTTCACAAAGCTCCGAATGCCCGAGAACTCCACGAAGAGACGGTGCGAAAGCTCGACAAACTCCATCTCTACGATTGCCTGCGGGCCAATAAATCAATGGCCGCATGGGGAGTGGAAGCCCGAGTGCCGTTTTTGGATAAAGAATTTATCGACGTGGCCATGTCGATAAATCCGGAGGCCAAATTGCCTGCAAAGGGGGGAATCGAAAAGAAGATTCTCCGCGAGGGGTTCAAAGACCTATTGCCGAAGAGCATTATCGAGCGCCAAAAAGAGCAGTTCTCCGACGGCGTCGGCTATTCCTGGATCGACACCCTCAAAGAACATGCGCGCAATGAGGTCTCGAAAGCGGATCTGGAAAACGCGGAGTACCGATTTCCCTACAATACGCCGACGACGTACGAGGGGTATTTTTACCGGACGATTTTCGAGGAATTATTTCCCGGAGAAGCGGCCGCCAAAAGTGTTCCCGGTGGCAAGACGGTAGCCTGCAGTACGCCGACGGCCATCGCCTGGGACGAGTCCTTTGAGAAGATGGCCGATCCCTCCGGGCGGGCTGTCGTGGTCCACGACGACGCCTATTAGAATGACTCATTGAAATTACTCATTTCGAAGCCGAATGACCTCTTCTCTGACGCGCTGGGTGGCGTATTCGACCTTCCGGGCGTGATCGGCGTAGCCCGGGTGGCGGCCGGCGAAGAAGGCGTGGCGGTTCAGGTAGACGAGATAGCCCGCCATGGCACGGTCGTCATTGCGGGCCCGGTTGTGGATATTTTCGATGGTATAATAGGTGGTGTCATAGGCCCGCTTGGCGATGTGTTCGGCGAGGTCGATCGCCAATTCGAAGAGGACGTCTGCGGCGAGTTCGAAGGCCGTGTTGCTCCAGGGTCGACGGCGGCTGGTGAAGCGAAGGCGCGAGACCTCGTCGCGCCAGCGTTGATGGGCGTCGTAGAGGGGGGCGTAGAAGTCGGGGTTTCGCCGGGCCGTATCGGCGTAAAATTGGTAGAGGGCCACCAGTGCGTCGTCGAGCTCGTCGCGAAGCTGGCGCAGCCGGCGCATTTTCCACCATTGCTCGATTCGGTCGCCGATATTTCCATCGAGCACGGATTGTAAAATATCGAGGGGCTTGAGCTTTCCCAGGTTGTCGAGATCGACCTCTTCGTGTCTCATCTCGGGCTTTAGGCCCAGACTTCTTCCGCCGGTCCGAGCCTCGCGGCGCTCTCGGATGCCCGCCGCCGACGGAGGTGCTGGCGCCGGAGCCGACGCCGGCTCAGCGGTGGATGGCGACGAGTCACTCTCCAGGCGTCGGGGAATGGGAATCACTCGCCGGGCTGCACCGGTGAGTCCGGGAAGACGACGTCGATGACCGACGCGTTGGTGTTCCTCGAAAAACTCCTGGATCGCCTCCAGCGAATCCTCCAAAAAGCCCTCGTAGCCACCGTATTGTTCGATCAGATCTTCGAGGCGAGACCAAGCGCCGAAGACCTCGGTCTCATCGTCTTCGGGCAATAATTGGTGGTGCGCCAATAATTCGAGCGCAAAGTCACTGGCGCCGAGGTCCCAGAAGATATCGAAGATGCTGAGTCGTTGATCGCCGAATGGCCTACGTGCCCGCAGGTTTTCCCGTAGCCGAAGCAGTCGACGGGCCCTCTTTTGCCGTCGCACGACGGCCGTGGTCGCTCCACCGGTGGCGAGCACGAAGAGGGTGATAATGGTCAGTGTGATCGGATCCATGACTTCGAGTAGATAAGACTGAAACGGTGTCTGGTAAAGCACCATCGTAGGATGAAGGTGCGGAGATTCGACGATGGAGCTTTGCCTTGCGGGCAGCCGTGGTGAATAATCTCGCTCAACGGTGTGGCGTCGAGCGTTTGGTACGGGCTCTCCATGGTGGATGGATCATTAGTGAAGAAGTTGGCGATAGTGGGGATGTCCCTATTTCTCGCCTGTTGCAGTGGATGGCAGCCGCCATCTCCGATCTGTATGGCCGGGGCCCAGCTCGACAGAAATGGTCAGTGCCAGCCGCAGCGAGCGGTGGAGCATCACTTTCCCTTTCGCGCAGGGCACGAAGCGCGGGTAACGCAGGGGTTTTACGGCTTTGATACCCACCGAGAAGATCTGGCGTTCGCCGTCGACTTCGCCTGTGAGGAGGGAACGCCGATTACGGCGTCGCGCAGCGGCGTGGTCTGGTCGGTTCGATCGGACTCCAATATAAGTTGTCCCGATCCCGAATGTGTAGACGACGCCAATTACGTCATTATCGACCATGGTGACGGGACCTATTCCTCCTATTTTCATCTCCAACACAAGGGAGTGGTCGTCGAGCCCGGAGATCAGATCTGCCGCGGTCAATTGTTGGGATTGTGTGGAGATACCGGATATGCCAGTGGACCGCATCTTCATTTTGCGGTGTTGAGTGCTCAATGGAGCACCATTCCAGTTGCTTTTGCGGGGGCCGACGACGATCTCAGCGGGATCGTGCTGCCGCGCCAGCGTTACGAGTCCCAAAATGAGCGCCAGGCGACGTGCGACGACACGGACTACTCGCGATTGAGCGAGGATGCCTTTGCTCATCGCGGTATCTTACTTGGAGAGTCGCTGCCGTTGGTGGTGGAAGAGGAGGGAGAGCGCCGGATGTTGGTGGAGGGTAAGTATTTCGGGGAGGAATCCTACGTGGCGATTCATCGACGTCGCACCGACAATGCTCAGTGGTTAGAGCAGTGTGTGGAAGTCGATGAAGACGGTGAATTTTCATTCCAAGTCGATTGGCCGGAGCAGATCTTCGATACCGGCTATTATTTTTTGATGCTCACCGGAAGCGATGAGCACTGCAGCGCGCCGGGTTGGGCCTGGGCCTACCGGGTGCGGGTGCATTAAGTCAGGTCACGGATTGAAGCAATCTCAAAAAATCGCCGTGAAGATTCCCGTTGCTGGCGGCGACGGATGAGTCGTGAACCGAAAACGGGGCGCCGTCGATGGTGGTGACCTGTCCGCCAGCTTCGGAGACCAAGAGATAGCCGGCCGCCGTATCCCAGGGTTTGAGATCGTATTCCCAAAATCCCTCCATGCGACCGGCCGCCACGTAGGCGAGATCGATGGCGGCGGAGCCGAGCCTTCGAATGCCGCGGCAGGTGCGGGTGAGGAGGTCGAATTGCTCCATCGTCCACTGGAAATGTTGAGTGTCACCGAGGGGAAAGCCCGTGACCAGCACGGAGGCGCTGATATCGTCGAGAGAGCTCGTCTTCAGCGGCTGACCGTCGAGATGGGCCCCGTCGCCTTTGGCGGCGCTGAACAACTCGTCTCGCATCGGATCGTAGATGGCGGCGACCACGGTCTGGCCGGCGATCTGAAAGCCGATGGAGACGCAAAATAGGGGAATTCCCTGCGAAAAATTGAGGGTTCCGTCGATGGGGTCGATAAGCCAACAGCGGTCGTTTTCCGAAGGACCCTCGGGAATCTGCTGCCCATACTCCTCGCCGGAGATTAGGTCGTCGGGGAAAGCCTGTTGGATATGCTCGGTGATGAGCCGCTCCGTACTCCGGTCGACGTTGGTGACCAGATCATTGGGAGCTTTAAATGAGACGTCGACCTGTTGATTGCACTCGCGTCGAATATGGTTGCCCGCAAGTCGGGCGATCGACTCCGCACAGCGGCGCTCTTGGTGAAGGTCGGTCATAGGGGTTCCCGAAAGTTGAGTATCGTTATTGTGGGGGAAGAATGGCGTCTTGAAAGGCAATCCGCAAGTCTTTGATGCCTTCGTTTTCGCGGGTTGGATACACGCGGTTGGTCAGTAGGACGCTGACGACCTTGCGCTTTCGTTCGATCCAGATCGAGGTTCCCGTAAAGCCGAGATGTCCGACGGTGTGTTCTCGGTCAAAACCGCTGCCGGCGCTGGACCGGTCGCCGCTGGGTGTATCCCAGCCGGCGACGTGGTGTCCCACCGTGCTGGCTCTGTCTTTGGACCAGGCAAACTGGAGGGTGTCGCGCGATACCAAGGGCTCGACGGTGGGGACTCGCCCGGAATCGATGGCGAGCAGATGGCGGCCGAATTGGAGTAGATCGTCGGCTGTGCTGAAGACACCGGCGTGGGTGGAGACGCCGCCGATGATATTGGTATTTTCGTCGTGAACCGTACCGCGGACGATGCGGCCGCGCCGTGCGCAGTCCTCGGTGACGACGGCGTTGCGGAATTGGTTCGGTGATTCGCGACAATGGACGTAATCGGTGTGACGCAACCCCAGTGGCTCAAAGATGCGTCGGCGAGCCAGCGAGCGGAGTGGAGCCTCAAAGAGCTCTTCCAAAAGGTGGGCCAGCAAGAGGTAGCCGAGGTCGGAGTAGCTATGCGTCGACCCAGGGGCGCCTTCCAGTGGCATCGCGGCGATGGTCTCCAGGATCTCGGTGCGCGTGGCGTCGGCCTGTTCGGCATCGGGGTCGAGGGGAAATTCGAGATAAAATTCTCGCCACGCCGGCAGTCCCGATGTGTGGTTGAGAAGTTGCAGAAATGTCGCACTTTTTGAGGGTGGATCGGAGCGACGGCGCCAGAGCTTCGAGATATCGGCCAGCGGCGTATCCCAGTCGACGCGTCCCTCGTCGATGGCCTGCATGGCGAGGACGGATCCGACGAGAGCCTTGGTGATGCTGGCGATATCAAAGGGCGTCTTATGGGTGACCGGTGCTGCCTGCGGCGACTCCAGGTCGACGGCTCCCAACGCCCGGCGGTATAGGTCGTCATCCAGGGTTCCCACGGCGGCCTGAATGGCAGAAGCGGTGGCCGTCTCGCCGATATCGCGGCGCTTGTCTGCGAGGTGGGAGCGGAGCACTTCGTCGACAGATGTCCCAGAAAAAGAGGGTGGTGCAGACGTAGTGTGCATCGCGGTGTCATACTCCGTCGGTGTGATCGTTGGCGGAGGGCGTAGCGGCATGGTGACAAAAACTAACCGTTCCCTCGTCTGCGTCGAGTTCGGCTCGGACGCCGACAGGAAACGGAACGTTGCGTCCGCCGTGTCCGATCGGTGCATTGGCGACGACGGGACAGTCGAATTCTGCTCCCAGTTTTGTCAAAAACGCATCGAGCTGCTCGCTGGCAACGTAGACACCGTCGCAGTCGGAGAAATCGCCGAGGACCAGCCCGGAAATCGCCGTGTTGTGCGCTAGGCGCAGGGCCGTCAAGAGTCGGTCGACGCGATAGTCGTCTTCGCCGACGTCTTCCACGATGAGGATCGCCCCGTCGAGGCACGGGGCATAGGGAGTCGCCAACAGGGCCACGAGCAGACTCAGATTGCCGCCCAGGACCGGACCACTGGCCCGTCCGGGCAAAATGGTGCGCAGTCCGGTCCACGGCTCGGGCCGCTCGGTGGTGGCGAATAGCGCTTCGTGAAGTCGATCCACGGAGCGGTGGGGGTCATCGTCGTGCCGTGCGAGACTCTTGACCACCGGGCCATGGACGGTGGCCAGGCCACCGACACCGGCGATGTAGAGGTGGAGCGCCGTGATGTCACTGAATCCGACGAGCAGGCGGGGTTGCGAGATCAGAGTCTCGAGTTCGATGTCGGGCAAAAGCCGCATCGTTCCATATCCCCCGCGGCTGCAGATGATGGCGCGACAGTCCGGGTCGGACCAGGCATTGAGCAGGGCGTTGAGGCGGGTTTGATCGTCGCCTGCCAAATAGTCAAAGGGAGGACGTCGCTGGTAGACCGCGTCGTCGACAATCACCTCCAGATCCCACTGGCGAAGGCGGTCGATACCGCGCTCCAACAACTCCGGGACCACGGGCCCGGCGGGACTGACGATGTGGACGCGGTCCCCGGGCCTAAGAGCAGGTGCTTGGGTGGGAGCAGAAAAGCGCTGATTCATTGCGCCTTGCCTGGCACATAACGAATGATCACGGCTTCACCGGAACCCCACATGGTGTCCACGGTGACCCGGACGGGCAGTAGGTTGACGTCTCGACTGAGCCAGAGGCTGCCGGTGTGGCGCGCCTCTTCGCGAACGGAGATCTCCGGTGGTTGGGGGGTCGGATTGTTTTCGTCATCGACGGCGTCGGTGTTCAGGATGTGGCGAGCAAAAGTGAGTCGCCAGGTTTTGAACCAGCCGATGGGGGTGAGGAGATCTTCGCGCTCCACGACTTCCAGATCCACGCGGCTGTGAAGCCATCCGTCGTAGACGTAGTAACTGAACTCATCGCCGATCGAGATGTTGCCGGCCCGGCGCAGATCGTAGAGCCAGGTCATCATATCGTGGACATCGCCGGGAATCGGAGCCTCAAAATGGGATTGCCGGGTTTGGCGGTGGCGCTCGACATGAGCGGTAAATTCATCGTGTTGATAATCCACGTCGTAGGAGCGAAAGCGATCGTTTTCATCAAAAGTCTTTTCGGTCCGCAGTGGGTAGGAGCTTTCGGGGTCCATAAAGGTATTGGCCTGATCATCGACGGGATAGAGGGCGTTGAACCATCCCTGGGAGCGAACCATACCGCTGACCGGAACGTAGAAGCGCTGCCCGTGGCGACGCACTTCACCGGCCCGGACTCCGGCGCGCATGGCTTCGGAGTCTCGAAGGAGGACTGAATAATACAACTCCTCGCCGACCCAGGGAAAAATCGGGGGGCTTGGCTCTTCGAGTTCTGGCGGCTCCAACTCCTCGGTTTCAGCGATCGACGTATCCTGGTCGTCGCCGGGTTCAGCCATCAGTGCGACCTCGTCGCCACTGGCGTCTGATTCAGCGCTCTCGCCGTCGCCATCGTCGCCGTCGGGTTCCGACTCATCGTCTACTTCGGTTTCTACTTTGACGCTGCGTTGATCTGTCTCCTGGGATTCCGCCTGTTGTTCTCGCTCGTCTGATTCACCGGTGTCTGCCCGTGCAGGTGAGGCCAGCGGACCACCGATGAGCAACGCCGACACAGCGGCGAGGAGAAGAAGGGAAGGGTTGGTTGAGGGCGAAGTGGACATTGGATCACCTATATCACTAGGAGGGTGTCGGATCGCGATTTGGACGGATGGCGAAGAGATTTGTTCATTTTCGGAGTTTCACTCCCATGGTGACTGTTATAGATCTACGCGATGAGTCCTCCTCGCGCTCACGCCATTACTCGCGCCCACGCCACTGGTTGGCGTCGTGGTTCGACTATGGTAGGTGCCAAGGTCCGCCGGGGCAAACCCGGAGTCTACTCAAATCAATTGGACTTTCCCGATGGTTTCGCCGAGCACCACGTTTCGTCCAAGTCGGTTTACCCAACTGGTCAATCACCTCCATGGTTTTGGACAACAACGCCGGGAGGCGATGGCTCAATTATACGGTGCTCCCACCGCCGACGCCATGACCCTTGCGCAATACTGGGTAAGCCATCCCGAGCAAGTCGTGGAGGTGGTCCGCCGCGAATTGGATACCAGCGTGGGCTGGAGAATCGTCGAAGAGGCGGTGCTGGAACACGATCTGGGCACCTATCTCGATTGGGCGCCGGCGCGTCAACGCCAGCAAGTAGCTCGACTGGGCTTGCTCGATCCGACGATGGACCAAACCGGCCATTGTCGCGCTGTAATGCCCGCTGCCCTGGCGGCGATTTTTGCGCAGCGAGTGCGCGGCCAGCGAGGTAGCTTGCCCGTGCTTCTCGGCCGCTGTCCAGCCCAACAAGTGCTCCGTCTCGTTCGACAATGGGGCCTCTCGGAGGAGGGCTCGAAGGTGGAGTTGATTTTGCGGCTGTGCGATCATTTCGACAGCGCTCAAACCACCGAGGAGGTGCTCGATGCACTGCCGAGCCCGGATTGGATTGGTGATGCATTGATGGTGTTGGAATTGGGTGGAATCTGTCATTGGAACCAGGTGTATAGCTACGATTTGGACGAGCAGCTCGGTCGCGGGGAAAATATTGTGCCCCTGATGCGAAGTCATGAGCGCCGCCAGCAGCGAAAGATTGCCGAGACATTGATGGAAATGGGGCTGCTATTTCGCTTTGAAGATGAGCAGAGCGGGCACTCCATGGTCGCCGTGCCCGAGGAGTTTTGGCCGGGCCTGTGGGAATTGGGCCGCCGGTGGTTGATGGACTGGGTCGCTCAGGGGCAGGCGTCACTTCGAGAGCTCGGCCGTTCCAAAGAGCATAAAGGCCCATCGGTTGGATTGCAGCGCATTTTGAAGTGGTGGCTCTGTGAAATTGGTGAAGCGCGATTGGAGTGCGATCCCGAAGATGCAGGGCTCAGCGCTCAGACGGTGCGTCGCCTGAACAGCGTTAGCGACGTCGAACACGCCGTCGATTGGGATGCGATGTGGCAATTGGGTCAGGAGTTGAGAATCGTCGAACCCGAGGCCTTTGGAGTGATCGGTGCGGGGCCGGAGTCGGAGGCGTTATTGGAGCGGGATCGTTCGGATTTTGTCGGCGAGGCCCTGCTGGAGT